>JAJFVH010000142.1 GCA_021371875.1 Bacteroidales bacterium | reverse complement strand
AATATTGCTCATAAAATGGGCATTCAAAAGGAATCCATCATCTCATACGGTCCCTATATTGCCAAAATTCCCTGTTGTTTAATCGACAATAAGAAAATCCGTAAAAGCAAATTAATCCTCGTAACCGCCATAACACCCACTAAAGCCGGGATTGGGAAAACAACAGTTTCGATTGGATTAAGTCTGGGGTTGAACGCCATAGGTAAAAATGCGGCGGTTGCGCTTCGCGAACCTTCGCTCGGCCCGTGCTTCGGGATGAAAGGCGGTGCTGCCGGCGGCGGTTACGCCCAGGTTTTACCCATGGAAAATATCAACCTGCATTTTACGGGCGATTTTCATGCCGTCACTTCGGCCAACAATATGATTGCGGCTTTGCTCGATAATTATATGTATCAACACAAAGATAAGGCTGACGGAATAAAACAGGTACTTTGGAAGCGTGTATTGGATGTGAACGATCGCAGTTTACGCCAGATTGTGACAGGGCTGGGCGGATTAAACAACGGAATTCCTACCGAAACGGGTTTTGATATTACAGCCGCATCCGAAATTATGGCTATTCTTTGCCTGTCCGAAAACCTCGATGATTTAAAGCGAAGAATTGAAAAAATCCTTCTGGGTTATACCTTTTCAGGAAAACCTTTCACCGTAAAAGATATGGGAATCGCAGGGTCAATTGTTGTGTTACTGAAAGATGCCATGCATCCGAATTTAGTGCAGACAACCGAAAACACACCCGCCTTTATCCACGGCGGCCCGTTTGCCAATATTGCACATGGCTGCAATTCGATAGTTGCCACCAAAATGGCTATGAATTTTTGCGATTATGTAGTGACAGAAGCAGGCTTCGGCGCCGACCTGGGCGCCGAAAAATTTTTAAACATCAAATGCCGTAAAGCGGGCATTCAACCGGCACTGTCGGTTTTGGTAGTTACTACTCAGGCGCTGAAAATGCACGGCGGAGTTCCGGTGAAATTCATCAAACAGCCTGACATCGAAGGCTTAATCAAGGGGTTCGAAAACATGGACAAACACATCGAAAACCTGAAAACGTTCGGACAGGATGTGTTGGTTGCGTTTAATAAATACGATTTCGATACCGATGAAGAAATTGAATTGTTGCGAAACCACTGTCTGGAAAAGGAAGTGGGTTTTGCCGTGAACGATGCTTTTGCCCTTGGCGGTGAAGGGGCTGTTGAACTTGCCCGAAAAACAGTGGAAATGACTATGGAAAAACAGCACAAACCCATCCATTTTACTTACAAAGACACCGACCCCATCGAACGAAAAATTGAGAAAATAGCCCTAAAACTGTATGGGGCGCGTCGGGTTATTTTCTCTGAAAAAGCGCTGGCACAAATTCCAAAAATTGAGGACATGGGTGGCGCCGAATATCCGGTTTGCATTGCCAAAACACAATATTCTTTCTCCGACAACGAAAAAGTTTACGGTGTGGCGCGCGATTTCGACTTTCATATCAACGAACTGGTACTGAACAACGGCGCCGAGTTTATTGTGGCTATCGCCGGAAGCATTATGCGGATGCCGGGATTACCGAAAGATCCGCAAGCAAAGAACATCGATTTGGTAGATGGAGAAATTGTGGGACTGAGTTAAAATTTATTGAATTCTGTGTCGGTTAGTTGTAAAATCAGGCAATGAAACGGATATCCATATCAATAAAATACTCCTGTATCGGCTCAAACTATGCAATGGCTAAAGTAAAAATGCTGATTTTTATACCGGCGATTTGAAGCAGGCTATTTGCCGCGGCTTCAAGGGTAGAGCCGGTTGTCAATACATCATCTACGAGCAGGACGTGTTTCTCGCGTAACGCTTCTTTATCGGTAATCTCGAAAATTCCTTCAGTATTCTCAAATCTTTCAAATACATTCTTTCTGGTTTGAGTTGTGTTCTCTTTTGTGCGTCGCAGCGTATTGATATCTTGAGGCTTATGAAGTATCTCAGACAAGCCCTTTCCGATCCATTCACTCTGATTGTACCCCCTTTTGGCAAACTTTTTGGGATGAAGGGGAATAGGAATAATTACATCAATCGAAATGAAATCGGGTGATTCGAGTAAATCCACTGCGGCATACTTTCCCATAATCTCCCCTATTTCTTTATTTCCCTTGTATTTTAACTCGTGTAACAGTTTCTGAAACGGTGAGCCTTTGTGGAAATAGAAAAAAGATGTTCCCCGATAAACCGGAACTTTGCCCCAGAATCGTTTTTCAACCGGATTATCATTCACTAAATGATAATTGGTTCGTGGAATTTGGTTCAGACATGACAGACAAATCTGTTGTTCGTTTTTAAGCAGGTTTTCTCCACAAATCAAACAAATATTAGGATAAAAAATGCCTGTGAAATCGTTGATGATTCTTTTCATAGCAATTCGTTTTTAAGGTTTTGAAAAGAAAAATTACACGAAGTTATTTAAGGAATCCAATCAGAACTTCCCAGCCTTTCGGCACAAAAATTATTAAGCCCGCCATAGCAGCAAAAATAGATGTAACCAATACGGCTCCGGCAGCAATGTCCTTTACCTTTCCGGCGGTTTTGTTTTTTTCGGGAGATACAAAATCAACTATATTTTCGAGAGCCGTGTTAATCATTTCGGCGCTGATAACCATTCCGAAGCAGAGCAGACAAATCATCCATTCCGTCAGGCTTATGCTGAAAATAAAACCACAAACCACAACCAAAGTTGCTATTAAAACATGAATTCTCATGTTGGGTTCGTTCCGAAATACGGTACGAATTCCTTGCAAAGCATATTTGAAACTGTCGATTCTCTTTTTCATTGTTATGATTAAACTTGATTGTTGAGGCAAAATTATAAAAAAATCCGACAAACAATTCAGTTTGCCGGATTTTATATACGATTAAAAATTTATTTTTTAAGCTTTTACACGCTCAACATAAGAACCGCTGCGTGTATCAACTTTAATTGTTTCGCCTTCGTTGATAAACAACGGAACACGTACTGTTGCTCCTGTTTCAACAGTTGCCGGTTTCGTGGCATTCGTTGCGGTATCGCCTTTTAAACCCGGTTCGGTATAGGTTACCAATAAAGCCACATTGATCGGAAGATCGACATAAAGAATAGTTTCGGATTGGGCGTGAATCACAACTTCGCAGTTCATGCCTTCCTTCAGAAAGTCAACGCCGTTGATAATATCTTTATTTACCGAAACTTGTTCGTAAGTTTCGTTATTCATGAAGTTGTAACCCATATCATCCTGATAAAGGTATTGGAATTCGCGACGTTCGATACGAACTTCTTCAATCCGTACTCCCGCATTAAAGGTTTTTTCATAAGTACGGCCATTGATTACGTTTTTCATTTTTGTGCGGACGAAAGCCGGACCTTTCCCCGGTTTTACGTGTAAAAATTCTGTAATGAAGAAGTATTGACCATCAATGTCGAGGCACATTCCGTTTTTAATATCTGCTGTAGTAGCCATAAAACAATTTACAATTTATATACCTGCCAGACGGCAGGCGGGTTTACGATTTACAATTCAGCGTATGAATCGTTATTTTTTGAGCCACAAAAGTACAATTTTTATTTTAAATACCAAAACAAATTGTTATTCAGTATTTTATAAAAAAACATCTGTTGAATAAACAGAGGTTTTTACCGTGTTCTTTTGGTTTTATTGTATCGGGAGGTCTTATTGTTTTTCGTTTCGTTTCTGAACGTTGTAATAAATCTTCATTTGGTTGCCCAGTATTTTTGTAAATCCTTTAACATCATCGGCACTCCAGGCGCGGTTCACTTCGCCGTATTCGCCAAAGTCGGTTTTCATTAAGTCGAACGGACTTTCAACGCCAACTAAAGTGTAATTATAAGGCCGAAGTTTTACGATAACTGTTCCTGTCACATTTTGTTGTGAACTTTGCAGGAATTGTTCAATATCACGCATTACAGGTTCCAGATATTGTGCTTCGTGCAGGAACATGCCGTACCAGTTCCCCAATTGGTCTTTCCAGTATTGTTGCCATTTGGTAAGTGTGTGTTTTTCAAGCATTTTATGTGCATTGATAATCAAAAGTGGTGCTGCAGCTTCGAAACCCACGCGTCCTTTGATGCCGATAATCGTATCACCAATGTGCATATCACGACCAATACCGTATTTGTTGGCAATTGCTTCCAGGTGATTAATCAACAGCACTTTGTTGCCGTTTTTTTGACCATTTACAGCACAAATCTCCCCTTTATCAAATTCTATGGTTACAGTTTCTTCCCCTTGTTTCTCGATTTGGCTCGGATAAGCCGATTCCGGTAACGTTTGCTCCGATTTCAGCGTTTCTTTTCCGCCAATCGAAGTTCCCCACAAACCTTTGTTGATGGAATATTCCATTTTTTTGAAGTCGGCTTCGAAACCGTGTTCTTTCAAGTAATTGATCTCGTACTCGCGGGTCAACACCATGTCGCGTGTCGGAGTCAGAATTTTGATTTTCGGCGCCAAAACGTCAAAAGTCAAATCAAAACGTACCTGATCGTTTCCGGCGCCGGTGCTTCCGTGTGCTACATATTGTGCATCAATTTCTTTGGCATAATTGATAATGGCAATAGCCTGAAAAATACGCTCCGAACTTACCGAAATCGGGTAAGTTCCGTTACGCAGCACATTGCCAAAAACCATATATTTGATGCTTTTCTCGTAATATTCCTGTGTCACATCAAGTGTTACATGGCTTTTCGCACCAAGCCGGTAAGCTTTATCTTCAATATTTTTCAATTCTTCCGCACTAAAACCACCCGTATTTGCCACGGCTGTATGAACTTCGTAACCTTTTTCCTTTGCTAAATACATAGCACAAAACGATGTATCAAGCCCTCCGCTAAATGCCAATAATACCTTTTCTTTCATAATTTATAATCTCCAGCCCCCTCAATCCCCTCTCGCCTCTCGCCTAAAGTCGAGACAGGTAAAGTCGAAACACGGCAGGGGGAATTTTTAGTTATCTATAATTTGTGTAATTTAATAAATCGGTCTTTTTCAAGTCCCCCTTCGGGGGATTTAGGGGGCTTCGTCTTTTGCCGGATCGAATAACATGCCCGTGCACAAACAATGTTTGCGGTTGGTGCGTTGCAGAATGTCGTAATTCACACAGCTCTGGCAACCTTTCCAAAACGCGTCATCATCAGTTAATTCCGAGAAAGTTACAGGTTTGTAGCCTAATTCTGAATTAATTTTCATAACAGCCAATCCTGTTGTCAATCCGAAAATTTTTGCATTCGGGTAGCGTTGGCGCGAAAGTTCGAATGCTTTTCTTTTTATTCTTTTGGCTAATCCGTGTCCACGAAATTTATCTACAACGATTAAACCCGAATTGGCAACAAATTTCTTATTTCCCCATGTTTCAATATAGCAAAATCCTGCAAATTCTTCTCCGGCTAAAGCAATGATTGCTTTTCCTTCTTTCATTTTTTGTGCGATATATTCGGGCGAACGGCGAGCAATACCGGTACCGCGTACTTTTGCGGCATCAGCGATTGTATTTAAAATAGTTTCAACGTAATCTAAATATTTTTCGTCAGCAATTTGTACCGTTATATCTTCAACGGCAATATCTGTATTCATATTCAAAATCTTGAATGAGTTCGGTTTCACCTTTTTTGCGGGCGAACAATTTTAATTTTCTTTTTCAGCAAAAGTGTGATTCATCATTTGGAGTATATCGTCACGACTTACTCCTTCGCGGGGAATTACAAGAATTGTGTCGTCTCCCGCAATGGTACCCAGCACTTCATCGGTTGCTTTGTTGTCAATATCCCAGGCAATAGCGCTGGCATATCCGGGTTTGGTTTTCACAACCGCCAGTTGCCCCGAAAATTCGAGACTCAACACTGCGCCGTGCGAAATAAGCGTATTGGTTGTTGGCTGCGAAGGTAACGGCTTGTTGTACGACGGTAAAATATACTTATAAGTACCGTTCGACAGCGGTGTTTTAGCAACTTTCAGCAATTTTAAATCGCGCGATAATGTTGCTTGCGTTACCTCACACTGACGCTCTGTCAGCATTTTAAGTAATTCCTCCTGGCTACCAACGACATTAGACCGAAGAATTTCCGAAATAATCTGTAATCGATTTCGTTTGTTTTTCATCTGTTTTTAATATTTACTGTTTGGTTGATCGGAACTAAATCAGATAAATAAGAAACTGCCATTATACAGTTCTTATACATTTTGTCGGCTATTTTCTCACTCAAAAATGCATATTTATTGATAATGGACGCAAAAATACAATTATTTTCGCATTCCGGCAATAGCAAAAGCATAAATTATGTAATAAATATTCTGAAAAATAAGTTTTCCTGTAATATTTTCAACAAACACACATATATATGCAATATTGTTGCATTTTTTAAGATTTTAAAAACACAATAAATATACAAACAAATAATGTCGTTAAAACAACTTTTTCTAAGTTTCGACATTCAATTATCTTTAGTTTAGCAGTATCTTTGCAGGTCTTAAAAACTTGAAAAGATTAGTTTCGGTCAACTTTTATCATCTAAATTTAGTTTTACCCAAACGGTACACAGATAAATTCATGTCAAAGCAAGGAAATATAATTATAAAAGGCGCACGGGTTCACAACCTAAAAAATATTGATGTGGAAATTCCACGCAATCAATTAGTCGTCATCACGGGACTTTCAGGTTCGGGGAAGTCTTCGCTGGCTTTCGATACGCTTTATGCCGAAGGGCAGCGTCGTTATGTGGAAAGTTTGTCGGCTTACGCGCGACAATTTCTCGGACGTATGAGCAAACCCGAGGTGGATTATATCAAAGGAATCCCACCCGCTATTGCCATCGAACAGAAAGTTAACACACGGAATCCACGTTCTACTGTCGGAACTTCGACAGAGATTTACGAATATATAAAGCTGCTTTATGCCCGTATCGGTAAAACTTATTCGCCGGTTTCGGGTGAAATAGTCAAAAAGCACGAAGCCGAAGACGTTGTCAATGCTGCTTTGCAGTTTCCGGATGATACCCAGATGATGGTGTTGACTACTGTAATTCCGTCGGGAGACCGAACCTTGGTTGAGGAACTGCAAAATCTGTTTATGCAGGGTTTCAGTCGCGTCGAAGTGGAAGGTGAAATATATAAAATTCAGGAATTAATTGCAAATACCGAACTTATCGATAAAAATCCCGGCATATACCTGATTATTGACAGGCTTTCGGTTGACCGGACACCAACAGGAATCAGCCGCCTGACCGACTCGGTTGAAACCGCTTTCTTCGAAGGGAAAGGGGTTTGTATTCTCAAATTTCCCCCTTTTCCTCAAGGAGAGAGGCAGGGCCTGCCTGCCGGCGAGACAGCGTTAAGCTTGTATTTCTCCAAAAGTTTTGAAGCAGACGGAATGCAATTCGAAACACCAACCGTTCACACGTTCAGTTTCAACAGCCCGTTAGGAGCTTGCCCCACTTGCGAAGGATTTGGCCGAGTCATTGGTATTGACGAAGATTTAGTGGTGCCTAACAAGACGCTTTCAATTTACGAAGATGCAGTGGCCTGCTGGAAAGGAGAAATTATGGGCGAATGGAAAAATCAACTGGTTCGTTCATCATCAAAATTCAATTTCCCCATTCATAAACCTTATTACGAACTAACCGACGAGCAACGGGATTTGCTTTGGACGGGAAACGAATATTTTGAAGGACTGAATGCTTTTTTCAAACATCTTGAAGCCAATCAGTATAAAATTCAGTATCGGGTTATGCTCGCACGTTATCGCGGAAAAACAACCTGCCCCGACTGCAAAGGAAGTCGGTTGAAAAAAGAAGCTTCTTATATACGCGTTTCAGGAAAATCGATTTCAGAGCTTGTATTGATGCCTGTACGCACGTTGAAAGAGTTTTTTGACAACATACAATTGGACGAAAATGATGTTGCAGTTTCGAAACGGCTTTTGCTCGAAATAAATAACCGTATTCAGTTCTTACTCGATGTCGGGTTGGGTTATCTCACGTTGAACCGGCTTTCAAACTCGCTTTCGGGTGGCGAAAGCCAGCGCATTAACCTTGCCACATCGCTCGGAAGCAGTTTGGTGGGATCACTCTACATCCTCGACGAACCGAGTATCGGTCTCCACGCCCGCGATACACATTTATTGATCAAAGTATTAAAACAACTACGCGATCTCGGCAACACGGTGGTGGTGGTGGAACACGATGAAGAAATCATGCGTGCAGCCGATTATATTATTGATATAGGTCCTTTTGCCGGACGTAAAGGCGGTGAAGTAGTCTTTCGTGGCGAAACAGCTGATATTTCGAAAAGTTCCGACAGTGAGATCGAAAACTCATTCACCCTGAAATATCTTTTGAAAAAAGAACATATCGACATTCCCCTACATCGCCGCAAATGGAATAATTATATTGAAGTGCTTGGCGCACGTGAAAACAACCTGAAAGGAATTGATGTCAAATTTCCGCTGAATGTAATGACGGTAGTGAGCGGAGTGAGCGGCTCGGGAAAATCGTCGTTGGTGCGCAATGTGTTTTATGCTGCCCTGAAAAAACATTATGGCGGAGTGGCTGACAAGACCGGACAATTCGGAGCGTTACGCGGTTCAATGCAGCTGGCAAAGGATGTGGAATTTGTAGACCAGAATCCCATAGGGCGTTCATCGAGGTCGAATCCGGTAACCTATATCAAAGCGTATGACGAAATACGCAAACTTTTTGCAGATCAGCAACTTTCCAAACAAATGGGCTATTCTGCATCTCATTTTTCATTCAACACCGATGGCGGGCGATGTGAAGAATGTCAGGGCGAAGGGACGGTAACTGTGGAAATGCAGTTTATGGCAGATTTAGTATTGGAATGCGAACATTGCCACGGGAAACGGTTCAAACAAGACATCCTGGATGTACTGTACAAAGGTGTCAACATATACGATGTACTGGAAATGACAGTGAACCAGGCTATCGAATTTTTCTCGCAACACACGGGAAGTACCGAAAAGAAAATTGTAAAAAGGTTGAAACCCCTACAGGATGTAGGCGTTGGTTATGTCAAGCTCGGGCAATCGAGCAGTACGCTTTCGGGCGGTGAAAGCCAACGGGTAAAACTGGCATCATTCCTTGCCAACGAAAAACCCGACCCGACCGTTTTTGTGTTCGACGAACCAACAACAGGACTCCATTTTCACGACATAAAAACGCTGATAAAAGCTTTCGATGCGCTTATTGCAAAGGGACACACAGTGATAATTATAGAGCACAACCTGGAAGTTATCAAATGTGCCGACCATATTATTGATATCGGTCCCGAAGGCGGTGAGAAAGGCGGCAATCTGGTTTTTGAAGGAACTCCCGAAGAAATTATTCAGTGCGAAGCATCTTACACGGGAAAGTTTTTGAAAGGAAAAATAATTAGTCATTAAACAAAAAGAGCGTTGAAAAACGCTCTTTTTGTTTTAAAAAGTTTACCTGTCTTATTGCTCAAATATCTTAAAGTCGAAATATTGCATTTCCATGCTTAGAACAGATACTTTTTCTTCTTTTATTTCAAAAAGCATTTTCTCCGGATCGGGAGGTCCCATCACCGCTTTTGCATTATTCGAAAAAGCATATCCTTCTATTGGAATTCCAAAAGTACCCTTATTGAGTTTGGCATCTTCATTTTCATCGTGGTAAGCCGCAAGTATATACTTTCCGGTTGGCACGGAATCGAAACTGCAAGTAACTTCCCCTTTCTCCGATTGCACAACTAATGTTTTAGTGGCTTCATGTGCCCTGTAGGCATCTACTCCATTATAAAGAGCAATACGTATCACACCATCTACATTTTTCACGCCGGTAAATGTGATTTCAATTTTTGTTGTTTGAGCTGAAAGCGTTAATGTGACAATCAGGCAAATAAAAACTGTTAGTTTTCTCATTTTCAATTGTTTTTACTGATTAATATTCAAATAACTTTTCAAAGCATCTACATATTCTTCAAATGCACCGACACCTTTTTCGGTAATTCTGTACACCGTGCGGGTACGTTTTCCGGCAAATCCTTTTTCTACTTCAATGTAACCCGCCTCGCTGAGTTTTTCGATCTGAACACTGATATTTCCCGCTGTTGCACCGGTTCTTTCGCGAATGAACACAAAATCAGCCTCTTCAACAGATATGAGTATCGACATGATCCCCAACCGAAGTTCAGAATGAAGTAGCGGATTGAGATATTTAAACATGTTTCTTCCTTCCTTTATAATTAAGAATATGTCCGGGAATAACCATCATAATTAAGAAAACAATGCCGAAAACAATAATTTGCTCATATCCTTTGATAATGAATGGAAGTGCACAACTTATCATCCCTACAAAACCGCTAATGATTACCGGCTTAAATCTAATAACTAATCCGGTCAAAGCGGTTCCGATTCCCATCAAGAGCATTTCGATGGGAAGAACCGGAATGCGAACAAAAAATGCAGCACACGAAACCAATAACCCCGCAATTCCTATCACAGTCCAGATGTTGACAATAATCCGGTCGATGTAGGTCTTACTGTGCTTCTTTTCTTTCCTTTTCGAAAAATACATTCCTCCGGATCCGAGCACCGGAATAGCAAACCATATCAAATTGTAGTGATAGTCTCCCGTCGTGGAAAGCAAATAATAAACTACCAACGAAACAATGAAAGTAGCGTAACCCCAGATCAAAAAAGGCATGCCGTTTCCCTCTTCCATTTTTTTCCGGGTATTCAGGATCATTTGAGAAATCAGTTCTAAACTTTCTTTCTCGTTTAACATTTTTTCTTCCATAATAAATCTGACTTAAAATTAGATTGTTTTTTATATTTGAATTGATTCGATTGCAAATATAAACCGGTTTATATTATAAACCTAATTTTCGCGTGAATTATTTCTGGATTTAACTTTATTTATACTTTGAGGCGAACCGAAAGATTAAAAAAGGGCGTTTTTCAACGCCCCATTCTTATTACATACTTAATTATATTGCATTATAAACCTAATATATTGGCATCAACCGAGAAAACCGTATGAACATTAACTTCGTGATCTTCAGCAAGCAATTTATCTGTTTCGGCTTTCACTTTCAAACTAAATTTATCTTTAGTTATATACTCTTTAAAATTAGTTGCCGTAACATCCAAATCAATTGAAGCCCCGCAATTATCAGGAATATTATCCTTCGATGCCAACAACGCATCATCCATACCATCTGCAGCAATATAAACTTTTATTGATTTCAGGAAACTAAGATCACCATTTGCAGGTGAAGAAACCGTGAGGGTGAGTTTCTTTATCGAAACTTTTTCAATTAAACCAGCACTCGTGTTATTTGCTGAAAATTTCGATTCGGAATTACTTTGGATAGGTGGTGTGGCTATATTAAAAGGAGTAATGTTGAGACCTGACTTTGGAATAGTCGTATAGCTATCAAAATCAATATCAAATTGAGTAAGTTTACTTAATGAATCACATCCCGATAAACCTATCATTATCAGGGCTAAGAATAAAATATTTTTTTTCATACCGTTTAATTAATTTTGTTTAACAATGCTTTTTTCTTACAAATTTAATGCCAGACGCAACGCTTTATAACCTGAAGCACTTATCTTCAGTTGAAAACCGTTTTTCAGAATCAAAAGTTGATTTTGTTTTTCATACAATTCTATCCGCGAAATGGCTTCGATATTTACAATAAACGACCGATGAACACGAACAAACCGACCTACCGGCAAGTGTTCGTTGAAATACTTCATGGTTTGCTCTTTCAGATATTTTCCGGTCATGGTGAAGATATGAACGTAATCGCCATCTGCCTGCAGATAAATAATATCGGGAACCATAATCACATGTATCTTTTGCCCGGACTTTACCGCAACTCGTTCGATCAATGCGACTTCCTGTATAATTTCATTCCCGGCTTCAGGTAAAAGCAAATTTTGTTCCTGATCGTCCAGGTCGTCGGCTATTGCCTCTTCTTCGCGCAGAAACAACCGGAAGTATTGTATAATTAAAGTATAAAGTAACAACGTAATAAGAGCCCTTACTGGCAAAAAAGCGGTGAAACTGTTTGCAATTTCATCTCCCAATATATATTCGAAACCATAGCCAATGCCCAGCGACAAAACAATCGTCAGAATTGCCAGCGCCGTGTAATTTATAATTCGCTGGTATAGCGATAAAGAACTGAAATTACCGTATTTCATAACACTCCAAAGCAAAACTCCCAATACGCCATACAATATGGCATGTACAAATGCATCGGCAATCAGGATGCCGACAGGTAAGGGAATGATTGAAATTACCGAGATTGCCTGCAACAAAGCAAACATTATCCATACAACCACGTATTGACGAATTTTTACATTATTTTCAAAAAAAGGATGAAACATTCGTATGTTATTTTTTGTCAGAATTTAAGATTCTATATTTTAATCTGACTATTTATTTACAAATTAGCTTCTTAATTCTCCTCCCCCGAAAACACAAGCTCCCGTAATAACGAGTTTTCGTGTAGTGTCAAGCGGTTCTTTGAGCATTCTTTTGTCTTCGAATCCGCCAAAAACGGTATCCAAATGAGTTTCAACATACCACTCGCTCGGAACAAGAATCGTTACTCCGCCAAACACGGCATTTATATCCAAACGCGTTTCGCCTTCGGCCAGATTGGTTTTGCGCAAATCGAGTGTAATACCGCCAAAAACGGCATTCATCTCGCCTCCTTTAAATTCAGGATCGAGCACAATGTGTTCACCGCTTCCGAAAACACTGTTTTTTGAAAACCCACCGGGAGTACCGACATATTTGGATTGATGATAATGATGCTTCTCGTTAAATTTAGCAAACCCCCACTTTGAATCAAAAAGTTTGCTCATAATAAGCAAAACCCCCGCGGCAATCAGTAATAATGGCCAATAGGTATGCGTGAAGTTTCCATCAAATCCGGGGAAACTGTTGGGATAAGTATCAATAATCCTTGGAAGCAGAAAAAATCCTCCAATGATAATGAGTATAATGCCCGAATATGTATGACGTTTAAATAAATTGACCACGCCAATAAAAATCAAAATCATTGGCCATGAAAAAATCACCCATTTTAACTCATTTGGAAGCAATCCGAAATTAAATCCCAAAAATAATACCCCTAATAACATCAATAACAGCCCAAATCCAAGACCTTTGCTGTAACCGTTCCGATACGAATTTTTCATTTCATTTTCCATAACATTATTTTTTAAAATTTTATACGGCAAAAGTAAGTTAACCGGTATTATCAAACAAACAATAATCGACGAACAAAATAATTCTCCCGACAAAACAACCTAAGAAAACAGATAAAACGCGTGTTTGAAACAATCAAAAACGTTAATTCGCGACTATTCGGAGTGGATTCAATTATACAGTTAAAAGAAAACAGTCCGGAATGAAACGTGCTATGTACGATTTCAAAACGAACTGTTTTGCAGTAAAATATTGATTTGGATTATTTTTTAGCTTTCAATAAATCACGTATTTCTGCGAGAAGTAACTCTTCTTTTGATGGTGCCGGAGGTGCAGCGGGTGCAGGCACTTCTTCTTTCTTTTTGTTTAATTTGTTTATCCCTTTGATAAACAAAAAGATACAAAATGCGACAATAATAAAATCGAAAGTTACTTGTAAAAAGTTACCATAATTCATTGTAACAGCTGCTTTTTCAACGCCATCAACTATTTCGGCGGCTTTCATTTCCCATTTCAAATCAGTGAAGTTTACTCCACCAACCAACAAACCGATCGGGGGCATAATAACATCGGCAACTAAAGATGCGATAATTTTCCCAAATGCGCCTCCGATAATAACACCGACTGCCAAATCAATTACATTGCCACGCATGGCAAAATCTTTAAATTCTTTCAGTAAGCCCATAAAATATCTTTTAAAAATTAAACAAAAGGTTATTTATACAATGAACAAAGATATTGATTTTTGTTTTATAACCCAAATTTTTTGTGTAATTTTTGATTTTTTCAGCTAAGTCCTTCTGTTTTAAAAAGACTTTCACAGCCTGTCCGGTTTAATGAAATGACTTTATAATTTGAATTATCTGTCATTTTATTAATTACATACTATGGTTTCTTTTATAATTGATAAAAAAACACTACTTTTGCGGTCAAATTATCAAACTTTAAAAATAAAAGAAAATGGTACATTACAAAGAACTTGGATTAGTCAATACCAACGACTTATTCAAAAAAGCTATTGAAGGCAAATATGCTATTCCTGCTTTCAATTTCAATAATCTTGAACAAATGCAGGCTATCATCGCTGCATGTGTTGAAACCAAATCGCCGGTAATTCTTCAGGTATCAAGCGGGGCACGTAAATATGCCAACCAGACTTTGTTGCGTTTTCTGGCACAGGGTGCTGTGGAATATGCCAAAGAATTAGGCTGTAACATTCCTGTAGTTTTGCACTTAGATCATGGCGATAGTTTCGAACTTTGTAAAAGTTGTATCGATTCCGGTTTTTCTTCAGTTATGATCGACGGTTCGCACCTTCCTTACGAAGAAAATATTGCCCTGACCAAAAAAGTGGTTGAATATGCTCATGCTCACGATGTAAGCGTTGAAGGCGAATTGGGAGTTTTGGCCGGCGTGGAAGATGATGTAGTGGCCGAACACCACACCTACACTCAACCTGAAGAAGTGATTGATTTTGTAACACGCACGGGCGTTGATTCGTTAGCTATTTCAATCGGTACATCGCACGGAGCTAACAAATTTACTCCCGCTCAATGCACCCGCGACGAGAACGGCATTTTAATACCGCCTCCTTTACGTTTCGACATTTTGGAAGAAATTGAAAAACAAATCCCCGGATTCCCTATCGTTTTGCACGGTTCATCGTCGGTTCCACAGGAATATGTTGCCACCATTAACAAATACGGCGGTGCCTTGAAAGATTCTATCGGCATTCCGGAAGAACAATTGCGCCGTGCGGCGGCTTCGGCTGTTTGCAAAATTAATATCGACTCTGACGGCCGTTTGGCAATGACTGCTGCTATCCGCGAAGTTATGGCTACCAAGCCGGGCGAATTCGATCCTCGTAAATATTTAGGACCAGCTCGTGACGAATTGAAAAAACTTTATGCTCACAAAACTGTAAATGTTTTAGGCAGCGCAGGAAAAGCATAAAACCGAGTCCTCTAAATTCCCCAAAGAAGGATTTTTAGTCGTCTGTTTATTTAATACAACAAAGGTCGTTTCTTCATTGAAACGACCTTTGTTGCATTTTAAAAGTCCCCCTTTGGGGAATTTAGAGGACTGCTATTATAAACTATTAATGGCATTCAAATCTTCAAAAGCCACCTGCAAGCGGGCAATCAACGACTCTTCGCCTTTGCGCAACCAAACACGCGGATCGTAGAATTTTTTGTTTGGTTTTTCGGCTCCTTCAGGATTCCCGATTTGTCCTTGCAGGTAATCGTGGTTTTTAGCCTCGAACCCACGAACGCCATCCCAATAGGCCCATTGTGTGTCGGTGTCGATATTCATTTTTACAACGCCATAGCTGATAGCTTCGCGTATTTCGGCATGAGTGGAGCCGGAACCTCCATGGAACACGAAACTTACCGGATGATCAACAGTCAGTCCATCTTTTTCTTTGATATATTCCTGCGAGTTTTTAAGGATTACCGGCATAAGTTTTACGTTTCCGGGTTTGTAAACACCATGCACATTGCCAAACGAAGCAGCAATGGTAAAATTAGGCGATATTTTGCTCAATTCTTTGTACGCGTAGTAAACATCGGCCGGTTGCGTGTAAAGCAGGCTGTTGTCAACGCCACTGTTGTCAATACCAT
The DNA here is from genome assembly GCA_021371875.1 of Bacteroidales bacterium. Lineage (GTDB taxonomy): Bacteria > Bacteroidota > Bacteroidia > Bacteroidales > Paludibacteraceae > Paludibacter. The sequence goes on along the minus strand of JAJFVH010000142.1, from coordinate 25,814 downwards.
CTTCTTCGCCACCGGTGATGCCGAGTTCAATTTCGAGTGTCATACCCATTTTGCTCATGCGTTCAAGGTAACGTTTACTGATTTCAATATTTTCTTGAATCGGTTCTTCGGATAAGTCGAGCATGTGCGAACTGAAAAGCGGCTTTCCCGTTTCGGCAAAGTTTTTTTCACTCGCATCCAGCAGTCCATCAATCCAGGGAAGGAGCTTTTTAGCAGCATGGTCGGTATGAAGAATAACACGCACCCCATAAGCTTCTGCCAGGGTATGAATGTGTTTTGCCCCGGCAATTGCACCTAAAACAGCAGCTTGTTGTCCTTCGAGTTTTAAGCCTTTTCCTGCATTGAAAGCAGCACCACCGTTCGAAAACTGTATCATTACCGGTGCATTGGCTACTTTAGCAGCTTCCATTACAGCATTTACTGTTGACGAACCTACCACATTGACAGCCGGAATGGCAAATCCCGATTCTTTTGCTACTTTAAAAATATACTGCAGATCGGCTCCGGTTACAACACCGGGTTTAACTGCATCTGAAATTTTACCCATAAATTTATTGAATTAATTTGTTGTTGAATTAATATAACAAACGGGCATAAATAAAGTTGATATCAACTCCGGAATATCCATCTTTTTGAAATCATGCATCTTTAGATTAACAGAAAAAAAATCATTACTTTTGTTCCAAAATTCATTTTAAATCATATAATAAATAGATTTTAATCAACAAGAAAATGATCGATTATTCAAAAATACCCTCTCCTTGTTATGTGCTCGACGAAGTGGAGTTTCGCAAAAACCTGGAACTGATTAAGTCGGTAAAAGAACGAGCTGGTGTTGAAATTATCCTGGCTTTCAAGGCTTTTGCTTTATGGAGTGTATTTCCAATTGTACGCGAATACATCCCCTATTCCACGGCAAGTTCGCTGGCTGAAGCCAGACTGGCTTTCGAGGAAATGGGCAGTCCGGCACACACTTACGGGCCGGCTTACACCGACCGCGAGTTTCCCGAAATTGTCCGTTGCAGCAGCCATATCACTTTCAATTCTTTGTCGCAGTTCGAGCGTTTTTATCCACAAACGCAATTTTACAATATCTCCTGCGGATTACGCATCAATCCCGAATTTTCGGACGTGGAAACCGATTTGTACAATCCCTGCGCGCCGGGTTCGCGTTTGGGAATTATGGCCGAGTTGCTGGGTGACAAATTACCGGACGGCGTGGAAGGATTACATTTTCACACGCTCTGCGAATCAACTTCATACGATTTGGAAAAAACCCTGAATGTAGTAGAAGAAAAATTTGGCAAGTACTTTTCACAGATTAAATGGCTGAACATGGGTGGCGGACATTTAATGACCAAAGAAGGCTACGATGTTGAACATTTGATTTCATTGCTCAAAAATTTTAAAACCAAATATCCACATTTGCAATTGATTCTTGAACCCGGAAGCGCTTTTGCATGGCGAACGGGCGTTTTGGTTTCATCCGTGATAGATATTGTCGAAAATAAAGGGATTAAAACAGCCATGCTCGATGTTTCATTCTCGTGCCACATGCCCGATTGCCTCGAAATGCCTTACAAACCTGCTATCGTAGGGGCATCTGATGTTGTAAAGGGAAAACCTACTTACCGTATGGGTGGAAATAGTTGTTTGTCGGGCGATTTTTTCGGGTCGTGGTCGTTCGACGAAGAATTGAAAATTGGTGATCGCATCGTTTTCGAAGACATGATTCATTACACACTGGTAAAAACGACCATGTTTAATGGTGTGTCGCATCCAAGTATCGGCATTTGGACAAAGGATAACGAATTTAAATTGATTCGTGAATTTGGTTACGAAGATTATAAAGGAAGAATGTCATGAACAAAGAGATAGCCCAAAACTTTTCTCAAAATGGTTCACGAGATTTATAACAAAAAAAATATCAAACAGCCTCTGCCAAACGAAATCAGGATGAAAATTCAGGCGATTCAGAATTTGAATCCGTAATAAGTAAAAACATCCGATTCAGAATTGAACCGGATGTTTTAGAGTTTTAATTTATTGTTTGACTTTAAAACGATTGCATATCTACCAATCGTTTATAATACCCTCCCAACGCGATCAATTCTTTGTGTTTACCGCGTTCAACAATCTGACCTTCGTACAGTACACAGATTTCATCGGCACGCTTAATGGTCGATAAACGGTGCGCAACTACCAAAGTCGTGCGGTTTTTCATAAGATTATCCAGCGCTTCCTGCACCAATTTTTCCGATTCAGTGTCGAGTGCCGAAGTTGCTTCATCAAGAATCAGAATGGGAGGATTTTTCAGGATGGCGCGTGCGATACTGATTCGCTGCCGTTGACCGCCTGAAAGCTTACTGCCTCTGTCGCCGACATTGGTTTCATAACCATTTTCAGTGGCCATAATAAAATCGTGTGCATTGGCAATTCGTGCAGCTTCAACCACTTGTTCCATCGTTGCATTTTCGACTCCGAAAATAATATTATTAAAAAACGTATCGTTAAACAAAATAGCTTCCTGATTGACATTGCCCAACTGGGCACGGATATCGTGAGTTCTGATTTGACGGATATCAACGCCGTCAATACAAACCTGCCCGATTTCAGGATCGTAATAACGGGGAACCAAATCGACTAAAGTGGATTTGCCGGAGCCTGATTGCCCCACCAGAGCCACCGTTTTTCCTTTGGGAACGACCAGATTAATATCCCGTAAAACCCAATCGGTCTGATAACGGAAACTTACATTACGAAATTCAATTGCATTGTTGAAATCATTTATCGAAACCGGTTTTTCAGGTTCTTTAATGGTGTTTTCGCTCAATAAAATCCTATCAACACGTTCGAGCGATGCAAGGCCTTTCCGAATACTGTAAGATGCTTTAGACAGGTCTTTTGCAGGAGCAATAATGCTGTAAAAAATAACGAGATAATATATAAATTCGGCGGCGCTAATCGTGCTGTTGTTGCCAACAATAAGAGTTCCTCCAAACCAAAGCAAAACGGCGATTACGGCTGTTCCGATTAACTCGCCAAGCGGATGAGCCAGGTTATAACGGCGATATAAACTCGTAAAAGTTTTACGAATTTTCTCGTTCAGTTTGGCAAATCGTTCTTCAACTTTATGTTCAGCATTAAATGCTTTCACAATTCGTAAACCACCGATTGTTTCTTCAACTTGCGATAGCATTTCGCCGGTTTGTTCCTGACCGGTTGTTGAAGATGTTTTCAGATTTCGTCCTACCCGACCAATCAACCAACCGCTAAGAGGCAATAATAAAAGCACAAAAACAGTGAGTTGCCAGCTCATGGCGAACATCACTCCCAGATATATCAAAATGATAAGTGGATTCTTGAACATCATTTCGAGGGAACTCATGATTGAAATTTCCACTTCGTTTACGTCGTTCATCATGCGCGACATGATATCACCCTTTCTTTCTTCGCTAAAGAATCCAATCGGCAGGCTGATTATCTTTTTGTATAACTGATTCCGTAAATCACGAACGACACCCATTCTTATAGGAATTATAAAATACGAACCAAAATAGGACGTCCCCACTTTAAATGCAGTCATTACAATTAAAAATAATCCCAGATATAGCAAAGCCATATTAGGGCCAGCCAGTTGAATCATTTGCTCGATAGCATAAAAGACATTATTTTTTAACGCAGAAATAACATTTGTCAGCCCATCATTCCATGACCATTCACGATAAATATTGACGGTATTCTCATCAATCTTGAATAAAATACGTAATACAGGAATGATTGCTGCAAATGAAAACAGACTGAAAATGGTTGAGAACAGATTGAGTAAAAGACTCAGTACAACATATTTTTTATAGGGTGGTACGAATCGTTTAAGCAGTGTTATAAAACTGGACATTATTCAAAAATTAAAATATTATTCAAAAAAAAAGGACAACAGAAATACAAGCAAAAGGATTTACCAACATTAAATTCCCGTGTAATTCCTGGGCGTGATTCTCCTCAATTCTTCCTTGACAGTATCTTCGATTTCAAGAGTCTCGATAAAATCGCGAATCGACTTTTCGGTAATTCCTTCATTCGTACGGGTCAAAGCTTTGAGTGCTTCGTAAGGCTGTGGATACGATTCGCGGCGCAAAATGGTCTGTATTCCCTCAGCCACAACCGCCCAAGTGTTATCCAGATCGCGATAAATGACTTTTTCGTTCAGCAATAATTTATTCAGCCCTTTCAGAATACTTTGCGTAGCAATAAGCGTGTGGGAAAACGGAACTCCAACATTACGCAATACGGTACTATCGGTCAGGTCGCGTTGCAACCGCGAAACAGGAAGTTTTGCAGCAAAAAATTCAAATAAAGCATTCGCCATACCGAGGTTTCCTTCGGCATTTTCAAAATCAATAGGGTTTACTTTGTGAGGCATAGCCGACGAACCAACTTCGCCTGCTTTTATTTTTTGCTTGAAATATTCCATCGAAACATAAGTCCAGATATCACGGCAAAGATCAATCAGAATCGTGTTGATACGTTTCAGCGCATCAAACTGGGCAGCCATATTGTCGTAATTTGAAATCTGAGTGGTGTATTGTTCCCGCTCGAGTCCGAGTTTCCCGGCAACAAATCTATTGCCGAACTTTTTCCAGTCAATTGCCGGATATGCTACAACATGAGCATTATAGTTTCCTGTTGCTCCACCAAATTTTGCCGACAAAGGCGTTTGTTTCAAAAGTGTAAGCTGCTGATTGATCCGTTCAACAAAGACCATAATTTCTTTACCCAGGCGGGTTGGCGAAGCCGGTTGTCCGTGAGTTTTTGCCAACATTGACACATCGCGCCACTCATCGGCCAGACGATTCAGCACCTGTAACAATTGGTCCATTTCAGGGAAATAAACTTTATTCAGGGCATCTTTAATCGACATAGGAACAGAAGTGTTATTTATATCCTGCGAAGTGAGTCCGAAATGAATAAATTCTTTGAAAGCATTCATGCGCAAAGCATCAAATTTTTCTTTCAGAAAGTATTCCACCGCTTTCACATCGTGGTTGGTAATTTTTTCAATATCTTTAATTCGCTGGGCATCAGTCTCATTAAAGTTTTGATAAATGGAGCGCAACTTTGGATAAACTTCCGACGGCACTTGCTCTAATTGTTTCAGCGGAATTTCGCACAAGGCAATAAAATATTCCACTTCGACCAATACACGGTAACGAATCAGGGCATATTCTGAAAAGTATGCGGCATAAGATTCTGTTTTTGTACGGTAACGTCCATCTACGGGAGAAATTGCTGTCAGCAGGGATAAGTTCATAAACAACTAATAATTAATGATGAACAAAAGTAGTACTTTACATCAAACTTTATTGCTTTTCAAACAAAACAAATGAAGTGATATTTTTTAATTTTCTAAGGAAGCAAAATAATGACTTGCAAAGTTAATCAATTTCGCCGGATTTGAAAAGTTTAAGTTCATTCCTTGCATTGCTGAAACATTTTCTATACTTTTGTTTTGTAAAACAGAAAAAATATTTGAAAACAGGTTTTCATGCATAATTTTCCCAACACAAAAAAAGATGAGATACATAAGGATACATAAAGAAGGCCGAATAATTTTGGGTTCACTACTTTTAATATTGTTATTGTTAAACCTGTTTATTTATGTAAAATACCAATTAATAGTTTTTACAGTCAATATTGTTATTTCGGCTTTTCTTTTATTCTTTTTTGCTTATTTCTTCCGTGATCCACGCCGCAGAGTGGTTATTGATGACCAGAGTTTAGTAGTTGCCCCTGCCGATGGAACAATAGTTGTAGTAGAACCCACAGAAGAAAACGAATATTTCGGGGATAAACGTATTCAGGTTTCCATATTCATGTCTATATTTAACGTACATGCCAACTGGGTGCCGGTCAAGGGTAAAGTTCTCAAGACTGTCCACCACAGCGGACGGCACATCGCGGCCTTTTTACCGAAATCGAGCACCGAAAACGAGCGTTCCACCGTAGTGATTGAAACTACATTCAACACACAAATACTTGTCAGGCAAATTGCCGGCGCATTAGCCCGTCGGATTGTAACTTATGCTCATACAGGAAAAGAATGTCATATCAACGAACATCTGGGTTTTATAAAATTCGGTTCGCGGGTGGATATCTATTTTCCCCTGGACGCCGAAATATTCGTGCAGGTAGGAGATATGACCGTCGGCAACGAAACCATTATTGCACGCCTCAATGAGTAACCCGATAACCATAGAAGAAGCTCAAAAGCAAGTGGATGAGTGGATTAAAGCCTACGGCGTCCGTTACTTTAGCGAACTCACTAACATGGCTGTTTTAACCGAAGAAGTGGGCGAATTGGCAAGAGTTATTTCGAGAACATACGGAGATCAATCATTTAAAAATTCGGACAAAGAATTCAATCTTTCCGACGAGATGGCCGATGTTCTCTGGGTCTTGATTTGCCTGGCAAACCAAACGGGAGTGAACCTCACCGAAGCATTCGAAAAGAATATTCAGAAAAAAACCGAACGCGACAAAACGAGACATTTGAATAACAGAAAATTATAGGAGAAGTTGAAAGCCGTGAATTATTTTCATCTGTTTAAAATTTATATATCTGCCCCTAACCCCCTAAAGGGGGAATAATACAGGTACTTTGAGTTTTGTTATTTTATAATCATCTCCTTGTGTGTCCTAAATTTTTATTCGGTCATGGGTGTTTCATCTGTTCTTATTATTCAAATTAACCGATTAACTGAATGAGTAAACTAAAGTCTGAATTCATTTAGCGAAGTGGTAATAGAAAATTGATACGAATAATTCCCGACCTGGAATTGGCTCATGCCAAAACCGACCTGGAATTTATAAAGTTTTATACCTCCGCCGAAAGAAAAACCGGCCATGCTCTTAAATCCCGGCATTTTAAGTTCCTGATGCCGACGATGGTTGTACGATGCTGCCAGGTAAAAACTTTTTCCGGGTACAAATTCGACCCCGATTATGGAATGTCGGAAAGCCATATCTGCAAATCCGATTTTCTTATTATCGGTATCAGTAGCGGTTGATAAAGTTGAACTGGTTTGATTTAATGATAGATAATCTAAATTCCAGTATTGCAAGTTGTGCAGGGTGAGCGAAAACCTAAAAGGAGCATGCGTAAGTTTTTTGGTTACGCCAAGTTCTATATCGAAAGGGAGCAGCTCAAAGTGTTGCCCGTCTTCATTGCTGTAATATCCATTAAATTGAGTCCCCATGTTGCGAAATACGAGTCCTGCCGAGAATAAATTGGGCGAGTCGTTGAAATTGATCCCTGCATCCATGGCCAACCCAAAACTCGAATATGCTTCGAAAACTGAATAAATTGGCTTAAGAGTAGCTCCAACCGTAACTTTATCGGTCAAAGGACGGGCGTATATAATGTTTAAGGCCATATCTTTAGCCGTAAAAAGTCCGGTGTGTTCATTCAGTTCATCTCTGCCATCAAAACTGCCATAGTCGACATATTGTATTCCAATGGCAAAATAATTTTTCTTTCCAAAATTATACCCATACATAACCGAACCGAATTGTATGTCGGATAGATAATTAGCCATATTCAATCCTAATGCATTGTGGGTCTCGTCGGTTAACATGGCAGGATTTCGAAAAGCAAAATTCAAATCATTGTCCCGCAGCGAAACGTTTGAGCCGCCTAAAGCTGCCAACCTCGACGAAACGGGTAAATCAAGGAATGAATATACTGAATTACCTGCTTGTGCAAAAACAATATGGTATATTATAAGCAATAAAAGGGTAAGCTTTATTTTTTTTAACATTTATGAAAGCTATGTTTGCAAAGAACTAAAATTAAGTCCTTACTAAGTTTTAAAAAAAAAGAAATCAAAGATACACTATTTTAGCGATTTTTAAAATGCAAGACTCAATTCAAAGATCATTTTAAAAACGAAAAAAGTGAGAAAAATTATATTTTACCGTAAAAAAAATAAAAGAACTCAATACTTTAAACGAAATGATAAATAAAAATGAATTTTTTCCGTTTTGACAAATGAACTTTGAAAAAATAATATTACATTTGCCCGTCAGAAAAATATATTAAAACAAGCATAAATTATGGACGTAAAAAAATCACCAAAAGCTTCTCTTGAAGACAAAAAATTGCTCTTCGTAATGATGGGGCTTGTTATGGTTTTATCAATGATTTACATTGCATTGGAATGGACAGATAAGGAAGTTACAATTTACGATGTAGTTGACACAAGTTTGCTTTCCGAGGAAGAAATTGAAATTGCGCAAACAGCACAGGAATTACCGCCACCGCCACCTCCTCCTGCTCCCGAGGTTGTAGAAATTATCAATGTTGTGGAAAACGATGTACAAGTAGCTACTGTAGAAATTAATACTGAAGATGATAAAGATAAAGCTATTGTAATCAGTGCGCCTGTTTCAGCTCCGATTACCGAAGAAGAAGATCAGGTTGTTTTTCAGGTTGTAGAAAAAATGCCTTCTTTCCCCGGTGGCGATGCTGCGTTGTTCAAGTTTTTAGGTGACAATGTAAAATACCCTGTAATTGCCCAGGAAAACGGTGTACAAGGACGCGTAATTTGTCAGTTTGTGGTAAACAGAGACGGTTCAATTGTTGATGTTGAAGTGGTACGTAGTGTTGACCCAAGTTTGGATAAAGAAGCAATACGCGTTATTAAATCGATGCCGAATTGGAGCCCGGGACAGCAACGCGGTAAGCCGGTGCGCGTAAAATATACGCTGCCTGTTAACTTCAAATTACAATAACAGAAGAATTCAATGTCGGTTGTACCAACGGTCAATCGTATATACATCGAAAATGATTCATTTAAAACCGTTTGGTAGATACCCAAACGGTTTTTTTAATAATTTATATGAAGACAGAGATATATCAGGAAAAAGCCGTTTTGGTGGGGCTCATTACTCAAAATCAGAATGAGGAACGGGCACGCGAATACCTCGACGAATTGGCTTTCCTGGCTGATACGGCAGGTGCAACTCCCGAAAAACTTTTTTTCCAGCGAATTGATTATCCGAACCCCAAAACCTTTGTCGGACCCGGGAAACTGCAGGAAATTAAAAGCTACATCGATGAAAATGACATTGGATTAGTCATTTTTGATGATGAATTGTCCCCTAAACAGTTGCGTAATATCGAAAAGGAGCTGTCAGTACTGATTCTTGACCGAACAAACCTGATTCTCGATATTTTTGCCAAACGGGCTCAAACTGCCAATGCCAAAACACAAGTGGAACTAGCACAGCTGCAATATATGCTTCCACGACTGACCCGTTTGTGGACTCATCTCGAACGTCAACAAGGCGGTATCGGTATGCGTGGGCCTGGTGAAACACAGATTGAAACCGACCGGCGGATTATTCTTACCAAAATTTCGTTATTGAAACAAAACCTGAAGGACATTGACCAACAGATGTCTACGCAACGAAAGAACAGGGGGAAAATGGTTCGCGTAGCCTTGGTAGGATATACCAATGTGGGGAAATCGACCATGATGAACTTGTTGAGTAAATCGGAGGTGTTTGCCGAAAACAAACTTTTTGCGACCCTCGATACCACTGTACGTAAAGTAATAATTGATAATTTGCCTTTTTTGCTCTCGGATACGGTCGGGTTTATTCGCAAACTCCCGCATCATTTAGTGCAATCGTTCAAATCAACTCTCGACGAAGTGCGCGAAGCCGACCTGCTGATACACGTAGTGGATGTTTCGCACCCTAACTTTGAAGAACAGCTCGAGGTTGTTAACCAGACCCTTAAGGAAATTGACCCGAGAGATAAACCGACTATTTTAGTGTTTAATAAAATTGATGCATTTAGTTATGTTCACAAAGATGAGGATGATCTTTCTCCCGTAAAACGCGAAAACATCAGTTTGGATGAGTTGAAGCGAACCTGGATGTCGAAAATGCATGACAATTGTATTTTTATTTCTGCCCGTGAAAAAGAAAACATAGATCAGCTGAAAACCCTGATGTACGAAAAAATAAAAGCAATCCATGTTGAACGTTATCCGTATAACGACTTTTTGTTTCAGAAATATGAGGATTAAAGCCTCTTGTCGATTGTCTAGGTTCATTATCGATTGAATGTGTTTAAATATTTTTAAAGTTGTTGGTAGTTATGCAACTATGCTTGGTTTTCATAATTTATAGCAACTTTGTCAATTTATTTAACTCAATCAACCTGATTAAATCCGATAACCTTTGTAACAAATCAATAAATCAAATAACTTATGTCAAAACACCGTCAATTAACCGAGAAAGAGATTGCCACACTGACCGTTTATGGTTGCTCTGCAGAGTCGTGGCAAAATGTAGAAGTGGCTAATGATTTCTCGCCAACTTATTTGTCGAATGTACATTTTTCCGGCAATGTAAAGTTAGGATCTTTCAATAAAGTATTTTATCGACCTGGTGGTTTTAAAAAACATGCCGGTATAAATAACTGTTGTTTACATAATTGTATAATAGAGAATGATGTCTTTATTGATAAAATTGACAATTATATAGCTAATTACAGAATTGGCGAAGGAACGTACATCGAAAACGTTAATTTAATATTGGTTGATGGTGTTTCATCCTTCGGTAATGGCGTAAAAGTTCCGGTAATGAATGAAGGTGGTGGCCGTGAAATACCAATTTTTGACTGGTTGTCGGCTCCGTTGGCATACATTCTTACCCTTTATCGTCATCGCCCCCTTTTAATTCAGAACCTACAACAGTTGATTGATAATTACGCACATTCTGTACAGTCGGAAAAAGGATATATCGGAAAAAATGTCCGCATTATAAATTGTGGTAGTTTAAAAAGTGTAAAAGTAGGTGATTTTGCTGTAATCGAAGGCGCATCACTACTCGAAAATGGAACAATAAACAGCAATGAGCAAGCTCCTGTAATTATCGGTTCAGGGGTAAAATGCAATGATTTTATTTTGAGCTCAGGGGTTTCTGTAACCGATTCTACTTTAGTTTCGCGTTGTTTTATTGGCCAGGGTTGTATTCTTGGTAAACATTATTCTGCGCTTGATTCGTTGTTTTTTTCCAATTGTCAGGGGATGCACGGCGAAGCAACTGCTATTTTTGCAGGGCCGTACACTGTTTCGCATCATAAATCTACTTTGCTGATCGCCGGTATGTTTTCGTTTCTGAATGCAGGCAGCGGTTCGAACCAGAGTAATCACATGTATAAACTGGGTCCCATCCATCAGGGATTGTGCGAACGCGGATCAAAAACCACCAGCGATTCATATTTACTTTGGCCTGCAAAAATCGGAGCCTTTACCTTGGTTATGGGTCGTCATTACAAACATTCCGATACTTCCGATTTGCCATTTTCCTATTTGATTGAAAATGCTACGGAAAGCTTTTTGGTTCCCGGCGTAAATTTGCGCAGTGTGGGAACCATACGCGATGCCCAAAAATGGCCAAAACGTGATAACCGTAAGGACAATCGAAAACTCGATCCTATCAATTTTAACTTGCTAAGTCCTTATTCTATTCATAAAATGATGAAAGGGGTTGAGGTTTTGAAAAATTTGCAACAAATAGCCGGTGAAACGACCGATGTTTATTCTTATCAAAATTGCAGTATAAAAAATTCTTCACTGAATAAAGGTATCGAACTTTACAATATTGCGATTAATAAATTTCTGGGCAATTCGTTAATAAGTCGGCTTAAAGAAATTAAATTCAAAAATATCGACGAGCTCAGAACCCGTTTACAACCTGATACCGAAAAAGGTGTTGGCGAGTGGATAGATTTGTCAGGTTTAATAGCTCCCAAAAAAGTAATTGACACACTGCTTACTGCTATTGAGCAAAACGAACTCGACCTGAATGGAATACAAAGCCAGTTTGAAGAAATGCATCATCAGTATTACAATTACGAATGGACATGGGCGTTGGATAGACTCTTGAAATATTGGAATAAAACCATCGAACAAATTACTTACGATGATGTTGTAAGCATGGTGGAACTTTGGAAAACTTCAGTAGTGAAACTTGACCAGTTGATATATGATGATGCTAAAAAGGAATTTAATCTGAACGCTAAAACTGGTTTCGGGGTCGATGGTAATGAAGAACAAAAACATCTGGATTTTGAATCGGTGCGCGGAAGTTTCGAAAGTAATCCTTTTGTGCTTGAAGTGCTCAATCATATTAAAATTAAGACTGAACTGGGAAATGAATTGATAGAAAGACTGAGAAGTGCCCTTAATCACTGATGGGGAGCTTGATTGGTGCCGTCAACTAAGACTTATCTTTATAAATAATTATAAACTAAAACATCCCCTTCCAGGGGCATAACTCATACAATATGAATAACTTTAATTTTTACAGCCCTACATTTTTTGTTTTTGGTAAAGAACGTGAAAACGAAGCAGGAAAATATGTGAAACGTTTCGGTGGAACGAATGTGTTGATACATTTTGGCGGTGGATCAGTAGTCAAGAGCGGTTTGCTCGATAGAGTAAAAGCTTCATTGACAGCAGAAAATATTCGTTTCACGGAATTGGGTGGCGTTCAGCCAAACCCACGCAGCGGATTGGTTTACGAAGGCATCGGAATCAGCAAACGCGAGAAAATTGATTTCATTTTGGCTGTTGGCGGTGGAAGTGTCATCGACTCGGCTAAGGCTATCGCCATTGGAGCATTATATGATGGCGATTTTTGGGATTTTTATACCGGAAAAAATATTGAAAAAGCATTACCGGTTGCAACTATTCTTACCATTTCGGCGGCAGGAAGCGAAGGTTCAACCGGTTCGGTGATTACCCACGAAAACGGTATGCTCAAACGTGCGGCAAATGGAGATGCTTTACGCCCGGTTTTCTCTGTTCTAAATCCTGAATTGACTTGCACACTGCCGAATTATCAAACAGCTTGCGGCGCTACCGATATGATGGCGCACGTGATGGAACGTTATTTTACCAACACAAAAGACGTCGAAATTACCGATCGTCTCTGCGAAGGAGTTTTACTGACAATTATCAAAGAAACGCCCAAAGCGCTCGCTGATTCAAGTGATTATGAATCGCGGGCAAACATTATGTGGGCGGGCATGGTAGCTCATAACGACATTTGTGGCGTGGGTCGCGATCAGGATTGGTCGTCGCACAACATGGAACACGAACTTTCGGGGTTGTACGATGTGGCTCATGGCGCTGGATTAGCCGTTATGTTCCCTGCCTGGATGAAATACGTCATGCATCACGATATCCAACGTTTTGCACAATTTGCCGTGCGTGTATGGGGCTGCGAAATGGATTTCCAAAACCCGGAAAACACGGCTCGCCAGGGAATTGAAAAAATGGAACAATTTTTTGCTTCCATCGGGATGCCGGTTCGTTTCTCGGAACTTGGAGCCAAAGCCGAAGATATCCCGACATTGGTAAAAACCATGGGATTGGGCAAAAACACTTTGGGCAGTTTTGTAAAACTGACCGAAGAAGATGTAAGAAAGATTTATGAGTTAGCGGTGTAAGATTAATAAGAATCAAATAGAAATCAAATAATTTCAATAAATAATTTGTGTCGAATAATAATTTGTGAATGACTACAAAACCCCTCTATATCATCCCCGGAAATATCAATCTTCGTATCTCCCTTCCCGCATCCAAAAGTATCAGCAACCGCGCATTGATACTAAATGCGTTGGCTGATAGTCCTTACGAAATTGAAAACCTTTCGGATTGCGACGATACGCGTGTTACGGTAAAAGCATTGGATTCCAGCGATACTACTTTTGATATCGGTGCCGCTGGAACGGCAATGCGGTTTCTTACTGCTTTTTTATCAAAAACGGTTGGCGAATGGGTGATTACCGGTAGCGAACGCATGAAGCAACGTCCCATAAAATTGCTGGTGGATGCGCTCAACAGGCTGGGGGCAAGGATAGAATACGTGGAAAAGGAAGGATTTCCACCGCTACGTATTTTCGGAAGCGCATTGACCGGAGGCGAAATTCATCTGAACGGAGGCATCAGTAGTCAGTATATTTCAGCATTGATGATGATTGCACCTTATATGCAAAACGGATTGAAAATTATTCTTGATGGGAATATAATTTCAAAACCGTACATTGAAATGACCTTGAAAATGATGGCTGAGTTTGGTGCTACCGTCAAGTTTAAGAAGAATGAAATCACCATAAAACCCCAAGCTTATAAACCAATCCGCTACAAAGTTGAATCCGATTGGTCGGCGGCATCGTATTGGTACGAAGTATTGTCAATACTGGGCAAAGGTAAAGTTTTTCTGAAAGGATTGTACGCAAACAGTTTCCAGGGCGACAGTAAAGTTGCTGTACTTTTCGAACAACTCGGTGTGAAAACCGAATACCAACCCGAAGGCGTTTTGATTACAGCAACCAAAAATAATGTTTTAGCATTTAAGTACGATTTTGTTAATCAACCCGATTTAGCTCAGACATTTGCCGTTACTTGTTGCTTGAAAGGCATTCCGTTTCATTTCGGCGGTTTGCAGTCTTTAAAAATTAAAGAAACCGACCGCATTGTCGCACTAACAAACGAACTTCACAAGCTTGGTTTTGTTTTGTCCGAACCGGCGGAAGGTCAATTGGCGTGGCGTGGCGAACGTTGTGAACGAGCTGAGATCATTAGCATTGCCACTTACGAAGATCATCGCATGGCAATGGCTTTTGCTCCGGCTGCGTTGGTAACTCCTTTAGTAATTGAATGTCCCGAAGTGGTAAGTAAATCGTATCCAAACTTTTGGGAAGACTTTGAATTACTTACATTGTGAAACAAAAGAGAATTTTTGTATAAAAAACTTGATTTATGTATTATTTTGTGAATTATTTCATCTAAATTTGTGGCGAACAATCAATAACCCCAAAATTTAGTGACTATGAGTACTCAGAACAAAGAGCTTGAATGTTGTCCGCCATTCGATCCAACTCCATGGGACGATCAGATTTTTAGTTGGGATCAAAAACCTTTTATCAAAGACAAGGTTTTTACCATGTTTTATATGCCTGTTAATTTTGGTTCTGTTATGACAAGGATGAACAAACTTGTTGAAAAAGCCAACACTCAAATTCCTGATTGGTTATGCTTATCCGATCACACTTCAAAATGGAATATGGATTTATATCTGGCCGTTGAAAAAGCTATTCCTGGGGCTGAAAACGTCCTGTTAAACGGAACTTTTTATAGCCGGGTTTACGGAAGGTAGTTTTAAACAAACAGAAGAATGGTGTAGGGATTTTGAGAAACATGCAGCTATGAAAGAGCTTGCAATCGGAAAATGGTATATGTGGTACACAACTTGTCCGAAATGTGCTAAAAAGTATGGAAAGAATTATGTAGTCATTATTGTCAAAACAAAATAATCAACATGAACGAAGAAAAACAAAAGGATTTTAAAAACAAAAATCACAATCATCAAGCCACAGCTTCAGGGGGTGCGGTTTACGGATTTGGACTTATTGGGGCGGCTATTTACTTTATTTCACAGTCTACAACATTTTGGCTTGGAGTGTTGGGATTCTTGAAGGCTTTAGTTTGGCCGGCGATATTGGTATTCGAGGCTTTAAGAGCTTTAGGAGCTTAAAAAAAAGACTGTTTCAACTCTCTCGAAACAGTCTTTTTTACGAGTCAATTTTATTTTAGAATTTGTAGCGGGCAGACAGACAAATGCCATCATAACCTCCCGCAAAAGAGGGTAGAATATAAATCGCTGGTCTGTAATCCAATGATAGTTGAAGCGGAATATTGAAATTAAATTCAATACCAACCTGACCTATAACGCCAATACCAAAACTTGAATCGCTGAGTCCTAAAGTTCCACCGACGCCGGCGTACCAATTAAATCCATCGGAAAGAGCCGATAAATCCCAAACCCATTGATAGATTCCACTAAGGCCTGCTCCCCACTTATTTAACCCAAGATCTAATTCCAATCGATTTGCATCGCTGAGTGGATGTTGATATGAAATCTCAGCGCCCAACCCTGAAACCCCACCAAAGCGAAGACCAAGGGCTTTACCATCAACCTGGGCGCTTACCGCACCAATCATGCTTACCACAAAAGCAAGCGTAAGAATAATTTTTTTCATGTTTAAATAATTTAATTAATACTCGAAAAATAATAAGTTTTTCTGTGTAAACGCAAAAATAAACAAATTATTAAAACAAAAGAGTTGTTTCCGGTAGATATTTTTAAAATTTTGCTGTTGATTCGTTGATTATTCGACGAAGTGTATAATTAATAATCCATGATTTTAAAGAGAACATTACATCATTATTTCATGGAATTTAGAATATAAATCTCTGTATTTCAATATTCAATGTTCGATGTTGCTGTTTTCAAGTGTTGGGCCGGTGTCTGTACAATTTTCAACCGATATGGTATTTCGAATTTGGTTTGCCATTTTATTTTTTGGTGTTGTCGAGTTTGTAGTGCATTTAAAGTTACTTCCCCGTTGCCGACATAGTCTTGCCAGTTTTGTCTGATAATCAGGTTTCCTACTCGATGGAGTATTTTGTTGAGAAAATTAGCCAAGTATAGACGTTAAAAACATACTGAGAGAAAGATAATATAAAATAAATGATTATTTTTGCACACTTTTTCGGATTATAAAATAAAATCTAAGTAATTTAGATGTTGAAATATATTGGAAACTAAATAAGTCAGATTTAAGTAAAATATCTAATTTGAAATAATTATATGAAAAACAAATACAAAGATCTTATTGAGCAAACATTTGAGTTCCCGAATGATGAGTTTAGTTTAAATGAGAATGAATTGGATTGGTGCGGAGTTCCTTTGATGGATATTATTAAGCAATACGGAACGCCCTTGCGCATAGCCTATTTGCCTAAAATAGCCCAAAATATACAGAGGGCAAGGCGAATGTTCAATGTGGCAATGGCAAAAGTGGATTACAATGGCGATTATAATTATTGTTATTGTACCAAAAGTTCACACTTTTCCTTTGTGATGGAAGAAGTGCTTAAACAAGGCGTTCATATAGAAACATCTTCTGCTTTTGATATTAATATAATGGAATCTTTGTACGAACAAGGCTTACTTAAACCTGATACTTATGTTATATGTAACGGATTCAAACGCCCCCAGTATGTCGAGAATATTCAAAACTTAATGCGTCAGGGTTTTAGCAATGTAATTCCAATACTTGACAATAAATTTGAATTAGACTTATTGCTAAAGGACTTTGAAATGAAATTTAAAGTTGGAATCAGGATTGCCGCCGAAGAAGAACCTAAATTTGATTTTTATACTTCAAGATTAGGAATCCGTTACAACGATATTATACCTTATTATACAAAACATATTTCCGCCAATCCGATGGTTGAACTGAAAATGCTTCATTTTTTTATCAATACTGGAGTTAAGGATACTGCTTATTACTGGAATGAACTTAATAAGGCAGTTAATCTATATTGCGAGTTAAAAAAGAAGTGTCCCGAGTTGGATAGTTTAAATATAGGTGGTGGATTCCCTATTCAAACTCATTTGGACATGACATACGACTATGAATATATTGCCGAAGAAATAGTGGCGCAAGTCAAGACCATCTGTGGACAATATGGTGTACCCGAACCGCATATTTTCACCGAGTTTGGTTCATATACAGTAGGCGAAAGTGGCGCCATGTTATATTCAATTGTCAATCAAAAGAAACAGAACGACCGTGAGTTGTGGAATATGATCGACAGTTCGTTTATGACTACGCTACCCGATACCTGGGCTATTAATCAGCGTTATGTTTTCTTGGCTATAAATAACTGGGACTCTGAATATGAACGTGTCAACCTTGGCGGTTTGACTTGCGATAGTGAGGATTTTTATAACGCTGAGGTACATTCGAATGCTATATTCTTACCTAAAATGCAGGAAGACAGAGAGCAATATATAGGATTTTTTCACACCGGTGCGTATCAGGAATCGTTGAGTGGTTTCGGGGGAATTCAACATTGTTTGATTCCGGCTCCGAAACTTGTGGTTATCGACAAAGATGAAGATGGAGAGTACTTTACAAAATTATTTGCAAAAGAACAAAGTTATAAGTCGATGTTGAAAATACTGGGCTATTGAAATCCATATAATTTGATTGAAAAAAGGCTTTTCTGTTTGTCAGAAAAGCCTTTTTTATCTTATTTGTTGGCGAAGAAACTGAAGTTTACATTCCCGTAGTTTCTGTGATCTGCAAATTTTGGATGTGAAGTAAAACTGTTTTTTGCCGAGTGCTCTAAAATGAAAAGTCCATCAGGTTTTAACAACTGTTGATTGAAAATTAAATCAGGTATTTCGGTTAATTGATTTAATTCATAAGGAGGATCAGCAAAAATTAAATCGAATTTTGAATGGCATGAATTTATAAATTTGAAAACATCTGTTTTTATTAAATTCAAATTTATGATTTTCAGTTCGTTGCATATTTTACGGATAAATGCACATTGGCGTTCGTTTTGTTCTATGCTAATGGTGCTTCTGCAACCGCGGGAAACAAATTCAATGCTGATACTGCCTGTTCCTGCAAATAAATCGAGCACATCAATATCTTCAAAATCAATGCGATTGTTTAAGAGATTGAACAAACCTTCTTTTGCAAAGTCGGTTGTAGGACGTGCGGTAATATTTCCCGGTGGGCTTATTCTTCTTCCTTTATAGGTTCCGCTGATAATTCTCATGTTTTTCAATCTGCGGATTTGCAGTGTTTTATGTATTTTGAAGTTAATTCGACAAGTTTGGGTTGCTTTTTTGAATTATATATGACCAGTTTACATTGTTCTGTATCTAAAGGAAGTAGTTCGAACAAATTCATGATATAATATACAAAATCTTCGTTGGTGGCAAAGCTGAAACTTTTTATTAGCCGAAGATTCCCTTTGTCAAGAATCACTACATCCATTATGTTCTGACGCACCCAAATATGCATATTGGGGTCATTTTGCAGAGCGACGGAATCGTTTATAAACGAATAAATGTGATGTTCAATTTTAATCTCAGGTAAAATTTTCGACATGACAGAATTAACTGCAACCGGTATGGCAAATACGAGAACAGCATCCCATGCCAAAAGCTCATTGTGTAATATAATGTCTGTCGGTTTTATGTTATGATGTTGTAGATTAAGTAATTCGTTTGCAGTTTCTGTGTTGAACAGCGGCTTGGGGATGACAGAATAAAGGTCTGTTTCGAAAATTATGCGTATTGCCTGATAATTTATATTCAGTTCCAGCTCTTTGTCCAATAAATCCAGAAAATTCTCCTCTGATTTTGAGAACAAATCGAACGAAACATTTTTGGTTGATATTTGAAGCTGATTTTCGTCCGAAATCAATAAAGAAAATCCATCCGATGTAAACCGGATGGATAAACTATACTGGTTGTCGTTGGAATTAACGGAAGATGTATTCATTCTGTGGGGCAAATGCTTTATAATTAATTATATAATGCTAAATTGCCGATTGCCTTGTGGCAATAACAATTTATTATTCCCAGTTTCCGGCGTTGTTGTTAGGTTCTTCAATTGAACCAACTTTTAAGCCCGGATATTTTTCCAATTTCGTCTGAACGTCGATTATGTTAAGCAATTCCTGATGATTTAAATCATACAGATATGTTTTGAAATGTGCAGATGCTTCAAATAACGGGATTTTAATTTTTGTCGCATTATAATACTCATTGTTAACTTTTAATTCAAATTTTTCGTTATTTGAGAAAGGAATAATTGCAATCTGATCAATAGTTTCAGCGGTATATTTTTGAGGAAAAATTGATTCGATCATATCTAAATAGGCAGTGTCGCGACGGAAATTTTCTAAGCCTTTAGCGATAATCTCGCTCCTGTTGCCACTCCGTACGATTTTTGCAGCAGCTTTTTCTGTCAGACCTGCTTCAAGTTGCTTGTCGGATAACGAACCTTCTTTCAATACTGTTTTTTTCTTCGAAGATTTTAAGAATTTAATTAATTCATCAAAATTATCTGTATATCCGCCTTTTTGGGTTTTATATTCAACTTCTGCTGTGCGAATATCGATTAATCGTTGAATAATTTCTTTTTCTCTTGCAGTTTTTGTTTCATCAAATTTGATTGGCGTTAAAATACTCATTACGCAGAAATACGAAAGTAATCCAATTGAAGCTACAAGTAAAATCTTGATTATTGTTTTCATGCTGAAATATTGTTTTTTATTGAACTTGCTTTTTTTATAATATTCGACTCCTAATTTATGAAGTGAATACAAAGTGTTTTTTTCAGTGTGCAAATTTAGGAAAGAAAATCCAATACACCATCTCAAAAATCTATTTTTTTCATTGTTTTTTACTCTTTCTTGTAATTTAATCGAATTCTTTGTTTTTTTTCATTCTCCTTTTCAGACATCTTGATTTTTGTGTTGTATATTTGCAATAAGAAATTTTTCATGTTTTAATAATCAATAACTCATGACAAAAGTTAGTAATCCTTCAACTTTTCGTTTTTATTATAGCCGGCTATTGCATACTCATGCCAATCTGTTCACGTATGAAGAAAGGAAAGAGCTTAAGTCGCTTTTGAAAAAGTATTATGAGAGTCAGAGTTCGGCTGAAATTCCTTATGGGCATTCCTTAATGGATAAGCTTTGTATAATCGATACCTTACTGAATGAAATTGGTTTGGGGAAGGCGGCTGTATTGGGCGTTCTTCTTCAGGAACTCGTGGAGAACAAACAGATTGAATCTGCCGAAATTGATTTAAAGTTCCAGACAAGTGTGAGTGGAATTATTCAGGGCATGTCGCGTGTACGTGAATTATACGAACGGAATACTTCCATCGAAACTGAAAATTTTCGCAAACTCTTTCTGACTTTTGCTGAGGATATCAGAGTTATTCTTATCATAATTGCAGAACATTTGCAAATGATGCGTACCCTTGATGCTTACAATTCCGATAATCGTCAGAATGTGGCGCGTGAGAGTTCGTTCCTGTACGCGCCTTTAGCTCACAGGATGGGCTTGTATGCCATAAAAACCGAGCTCGAGGATTTGTCGCTTAAATATACAAATCGCGAAATTTTCAAGGAAATTGCACAGAAGTTAAATGAAACAAAACGTTCGCGTGATAAATATATTTATGAGTTTATAAACCCTTTGGAAGAAAAACTGAAAGAATTGGGATATAAATTTGAAATTAAAGGACGTACAAAGTCGATTCATTCTATTTACAACAAGATTAAAAAACAAAATACGCCATTCGAGAATATATATGATCTTTTTGCTATCCGCATTATTTTCGATGTGCCTTACGACAAGGAAAAAGCAGCTTGCTGGCAGGCTTATTCTATTGTTGCCGACATGTATCAGCCTAACCCGAAACGTTTGCGCGACTGGCTTTCAATTCCGAAATCGAATGGGTATGAGAGTTTGCATACCACCGTGTTAGGGCCGCAGGGAAAATGGGTCGAAGTTCAGATTCGTACCGTCAGGATGGACGAAGTGGCAGAAAAAGGCCTTGCCGCGCACTGGAAATATAAAGGCATAAAAAGCGAATCCGGAATGGATGAATGGTTGAAGAGTATCCGGGAAATTCTTGAAAACCCTGAACTGAATGCCGTTGATTTTATGGATGAGTTCAAGCTGAATCTGTATGATAAAGAAGTGTTTGTGTTTACACCCAACGGCGATTTACATAAATTGCCGAAAGGCGCTACTGCGCTTGATTTTGCTTTTTCAATTCATTCGGGATTGGGTTCAAAATGTGTTGGCGCCAAAGTAAATGGCAAAAATATGCCGATAAAATACGTGCTGAATAACGGTGATCAGGTTGAAGTGTTGACTTCGCCTACTCAAAAGCCCAATGTGTCGTGGTTGAGCGTTGTAACCACTTCGAAAGCTAAAAACAAAATCCGCCAGGCGCTTAAAGAAATTGAATTTAAAGATGCCGAGTTAGGTCGTGAAACCCTGATGCGCCGGTTTAAAAACTGGAAAATTGATCTTGACGAGGGCAAAATTTCCCGTTTAGCCAAGAAAAAAGGATTTAAAACAGTTAGCGATTTTTATCAGGAAATTGCACGGGAAAAACTTGATATACTTGATGTTCGTGAAGCATATCTCGACCTGGAAAAACGTGAAACCTCGGTCGACCAGCCTGAAATCAGGAGTGCCGAGTCGTTTACGACAGAAATGCATTCCAAAGAAACTATTGGCAAAGACGATGTTTTGGTGATAGGGCAGGATTTGAAAAATGTCGATTTCAAATTGTCGAAATGTTGTAATCCGATTTACGGAGACGATGTTTTCGGCTTTGTTTCGGTAACAGGCGGAATAAAAATACATCGAACCGACTGTCCGAATGCGCCACAAATGATTGCCCGTTTCGGGTATCGCATTGTTAAAGCCCGTTGGTCGGGAAAGTCAGTCGGTTCGCAGTATCCGATTACTTTGCGCATTGTAGGTCACGATGATATCGGCATTGTTACTAATATTACTTCTCTGATCTCAAAGGAAAAGAACATTTCGCTACGTTCCATATCCATTGATTCAAATGCCGGTCTTTTTCAGGGAAATCTGACCATCATGGTTAACGATATCAAAGAACTGGAAGGGATTGTAAAGAAAATCAGGTTGGTGAAAGGGGTGAAAAATGTTTCAAGATCATAAGTATAAACTAATTATTCAATGAATGCTAAAGGGATTAAAGTAATTATTACCGGGGCGACCGGAATGGTCGGGGAAGGCGTCCTGAATATTTGCTTAAAAAATAATCAGGTTGCTGAAATTTTGATTGTTAATCGTAAGTCTGTCGGTTTTCAGCATCCGAAATTAAAAGAAATTATTCATTCCGATTTTTTTGATTTTCATTCTCTTGAAAATGAATTATCGGGTTATGATGCCTGTTTCTTTTGCCTTGGAGTTTCATCGATAGGTAAATCAAAAGGGGAATATTATAAGCTGACTTATACGCTTACCGTGAATTTTGCCGAAATACTGAGCAAATTGAACAGCAACATGACTTTTTGTTATGTTTCGGGACAGGGAACCGACAGTAACGAAAAATCAAAGAGCCGTTGGGCGGTGGTGAAGGGTAAGACCGAAAACGAACTAATGAAATTGTCCTTTAGGCAGGTTTTTGCATACCGCCCGGGATTTATCAAACCGATTCACGGACTGAAGAATGCGCATTCGTTTTACAAATACATTAATTGGCTTTTCCCTCTTGGTAAAAAACTTTTTCCATCAGGATTCAATAGTTTGGAAGAAATCGGATTGTCGATGGTCAATGTCAGTATTTCTGGCTATTCATCAAAAGTGTTGAATGGAAAAGATATTAGTCTGACAGCCCGATATAAATTGTAAGAATGATTGTTTCCGATAAATTTACAAAATTGACATTACTTCCTCCAGCGAATTGATAAGATAAGTGCATGCCGGTTTTTCTTCCTCCTTTGTAAGATGGAGTGGATAGTAAATCTGATCGATATGCGCATTTTGAGCCCCTTTAATGTCGGCTTCGTAGCTGTCGCCTATCATGATGGCTTCCGTAGCTTTTGCCTTGTTTAGTTTCAGGGCATATTCAAAAATCTTTTTATCTGGTTTCAACGCCTTTGCCGCTTCGGAAAGTACAATGTGCGAAAAATAGTGTTCAATATCGGCGCTTTTAAGTTTTTTATATTGTACTTCAATAAAACCGTTTGAGATAACGGTCAGCGGATATTTAGGATAAAGATAATCGAGCAATTCTTTAGCAAAGGGCATTAGAGCCGTTTTCGTAGGTAGAATTTCTAAATATTGGATTCCTATTTCTTCGGACAGTTGCATATCGTCAACGCCCATTTTTGCAAGTGGATATCGAAATCGTTCGGACATAAGAAATTCTTTGGTTATTTCACCTTTGCCGTACGATTCCCAAAGTTCAATATTGCGTTTGGCATAAATATTAAAAAACTCGTTGAAATTTTCGAAATAACGGTAAAGTTTACGATCTTCGAACATATCTTGTAACGAAAGTCGTGCGTTGGC
The DNA here is from genome assembly GCA_021371875.1 of Bacteroidales bacterium. Lineage (GTDB taxonomy): Bacteria > Bacteroidota > Bacteroidia > Bacteroidales > Paludibacteraceae > Paludibacter. The sequence goes on along the minus strand of JAJFVH010000142.1, from coordinate 1,781 downwards.
ATGAAAATCCCACAGGGTGTCATCTAAATCGAGAAAAACGTATTTGTACATATTTATTTGGATATATTGGGCTAAATAAGAATGCGTTTCCTTTATTCTGAAGGAAACGCATTAATTTTTCTAACTGATAATGAAAATTATTAACCTTTATTCAACTTCGATAACCAGGTATTTACTGATACTCCAGAATTCTTCAGTATCCGTAATGAGAAGCACGAAATTGTCGTTCTCTTTTTCGAGCGTATACGACGATTTTGGGTGCGAAGTAAGAATTTTGGCGCGGGTAGAAAACAAAGGGATCGATTTTGTTTTACGGGCATCGATACGCACAAAATAATTCTTGTTGAAATCGCTTTGTAGAACACGTTTCGGGCTAAAAAGGCCATCCGATGTGACGATCTTCTGTTCCTTCAGTTCTTTCCGCGTTCCAAAAACATACCAGGCTGTGTGTATGGTTTCATCCTGTTCGGCAATTTTTGATTCTTTAATGTTTACGTCGGTTTTCAGATTTTCAATGTCGTTACCCATGGTTTCAACTGTTGTGCCTAATTCTGCAATCAATGAATCTTTGACGGCCAGTTCGGTTTGCAAAAGAGCTACTTTGGCCGATTCCTCGTCTAATGCCTTTGTGAGTCTGATAAGACTGCGTTCCAGTTCTGCCGATTTGAATGAGCTACGTTTAATTTTTGCTTTCAGGCGGGCAAGTTCATCTTTATTTGCCTGTAGCAACTCATTCAGATACAGCAAATCATCGTTGATTTTCATGCGTGCATCCGAATCAAGTTCTTCACCAACAGGTTGGTTGGAAAGGATTCCCTGTGTTTCTTTTATTTTTTCAATGTTTTGCTCAATCTGATTCATGGTTGAGAAATAACCATCAAGTTCTTCCTGCATTTGATGTTTAACTCTCAAAAGTGAATCGTTCTGGGCTTGTAAAGCTTTGTATTCAGATGATTTGTATCCGCATGAAGTAAATATAAGCAATGAAAATACAATAACTGAAAATATAGGTTTCATTTTAGTTGTGAGTTTTGAAAAGTAACTATTTTTGTGTTGAATATACTGCTTTGTTTTGAATTTGTTTTTCCTCTTGAACTCCGGTACAAAGTTAGTGTTATTCTTCTAATCCTGCAACTATTATAACTATTTCTCCTTTGGGTTGATGCTCGCTAAAATATTGAGTTAATTCAGACAAAGTACCGCGTTTTGTTTCTTCGTAAATTTTCGAAATTTCACGCGATACGGAGGCTTTTCTTTCAGCGCCCAAAATTTCTGAAAACTGAGTAAGCGTTTTAATCAAACGGAACGGAGATTCATAGAAAATCATAGTCCGTGTTTCGTTTTTCAGGTTGTTTATTTTTGTTTGTCTTCCTTTTTTTTGAGGCAAAAATCCTTCAAAACAGAACCTGTCGTTGGGTAAACCCGAGGCAACGAGTGCAGGGACAAAGGCTGTAGCCCCGGGTAAACATTCCACTTCAATATCGTTCTCAACACATTGACGAACTATAAGAAATCCGGGGTCGGAAATGGCGGGCGTGCCTGCATCCGAAATCAGCGCTATACATTGCCCGCTTTTGATGCGCTGAACGATGGAGTCTACCGTTTTATGTTCGTTGAATTTGTGATGCGACTGCATGGGCGTGTCGATGCCAAAATGCTTCATCAAAAATCCGCTGGTGCGCGTATCTTCCGCTAAAATCAGATCGGCTTCTTTTAATACCCGGATCGCCCGAAAGGTCATGTCTTCGAGATTTCCGACAGGTGTGGGAACGACGTACAAC
>JAJFVH010000124.1 GCA_021371875.1 Bacteroidales bacterium | reverse complement strand
AATAAAGTTTATCAAAATGACAATTTTGCATGACAGTTCTCTTTTATCATTCAATACTTTCGGTATTGATGTGAAAGCCGATTATTTAATTGAATACAATTCTGTCGAAGATTTAAGGCAGGTACTGAAATTGGACGTAATTCGTTTGAATAAGTTATTGCCTATTGGAAGTGGAAGTAATTTGTTGTTTTTAAATGATTTTAAAGGTGTTGTGCTTCATTCGCAGATAAAAGCTGTGGATAAAATTGCCGAAGATGAGAAATCGGTCTATCTCGAAGTCGGAGGCGGTGTTGTGTGGGACGATTTCGTGTCATATACGGTCGGAAACGGTTGGGGCGGAGTGGAGAACCTTTCGCATATTCCCGGTGAAACAGGAGCCTCGGCAGTGCAAAATATCGGGGCTTATGGCGTGGAAGTGAAAGATGTGATTGAACAGGTGAAAACGGTGGAAATTAAATCCGGAAAAACCTGTGTGTTTTCAAAAAAAGATTGCTGCTACGGTTATCGCGAAAGTATATTTAAAAATGAACTGAAAGAAAAACACATAGTAACCTCTGTCATTTTTAAACTCGATAAATTTCCCCTTTTCAAACTGAATTATCAGCATTTGGAAAAAGAAGTCCGAAAAAACGGAGCCCTGAATTTGCAGAATGTACGCCAAACAATTATTGCTGTTCGCGAAAACAAATTGCCTGATCCGAAAATTGAGGGAAATGCCGGCAGTTTTTTTATGAATCCTGTGATTTCAAAACAGTTGTTTAGCAAACTGCAAGCTGTTTATCCCAGTATTCCTCATTATTACGTTTCGGAAACAGAAGAAAAAATTCCCGCAGCCTGGCTGATTGATCAATGCGGATGGAAGGGCAAACAAATCGGGAATGCTGGGGTTCACGATAAACAGGCTCTTGTTTTGGTAAACAAAGGCGGTGCTACCGGGGCCGAAATTGTATATCTGGCAGAGCAGATTCAAGAATCGGTAAAAACAAAATTTGGAGTAGAATTAAAGCCGGAAGTCAACTATATATAAATATCGAGAGCTCCTAAATAACAGTATTATAAGTTGTTTTCTCAAAAAGCCTGACGAAAAGTGCATCCGCTTTTCCATTCGCTGCAACCATAAGCCGCATGTCCTTTGATGATGGTTCCTTTGCCGCACAACGGACAGACCTTGCCGACAGAACTTTCCATTCTCTTCTCCACTTGGAGTGAGTTCATTTGCCGGTTATCGCTTTTTACGTTGAAAACGATTTGACGCACCATTTCCTTTAGTTCTTCCAGAAAGACTTTGGCTTCATATTCTCCACGTTCCACCTGCCGGAGTTTCTTTTCCCACAATCCCGTCAGTTCTGCCGATTTAAGCAATTCCTCCTGTATGGTCAGAATCAAATCCACTCCTGTGTTGGTAGCAATCAGGTTTTTACGTTCTTTTCTTATATAATCGCGTTTAAAAAGGGTTTCGATAATGGCGGCACGTGTCGATGGACGTCCAATGCCGTTTTCTTTCAAAGCATCGCGCAGTTCGTCGTTATCCACTAACTTTCCAGCAGTTTCCATGGCGCGCAGTAAAGTGGCTTCGGTATAAAGCTTGGGCGGTGAAGTCCATTTTTCGGCTAATGTAGGTTCATGCGGGCCGCTTTCGCCTTTTACGAATAGGGGTAATGTTTTTTCATCCTCATCGGTTTCCTTTTCTTCTTCGGTTTTTGCTTTTTCAAACACAATCCGCCAGCCCGGATCGAGAATTTGTTTTCCAGTGACTTTAAATTCCACTTTTTCAACTTCTCCCAATACAGTGGTCGTCGAAATTTTACATTCGGGATAAAAGTTGGCGATAAACCTTCGGGCTACCAGATCAAACACCTGTTTTTCATTGTCGTTCAATGCCGTGGGTTGAACGCCTGTTGGAATAATGGCATGGTGATCGGTTACCTTCGTGTTGTCGAAAACTTTTTTTGTTTTAGGAATTTTTGTTTCCAGCAAGGGTTTGGTGAGCAAATCATACTCTTTGATTCCTTTCAGGATGCCAGGAATCTTCGGATACATATCGTCGCTCAGGTAAGTGGTGTCGACGCGCGGATATGTTGTTACTTTTTTCTCGTAAAGACTTTGAATGAGTTTGAGCGTTTCGTCGGCTGAGAATCCGAACTTTTTATTGCATTCCACCTGCAGCGAGGTCAGGTCGAATAAACGTGGAGCAGATTCCGTTCCTTTTTTTGTTGAAATATCGGTAATGAAGAAGTCGGCAGCTTTTACCGTTTCCAGGAAGCCCGTTCCTTCTTCAACAGTAGAAAACCGGCCTTTGGTGGCTGAAAACAGGGTGTCGCGGTACACGGTTTTCAATTCCCAGTAGGCTTCGGGTTTGAAGTTTTCAATTTCCAGTTGCCGGTTAACAATCAGCGCCAGCGTCGGTGTTTGTACCCGGCCGATAGAAAGTACCTGGCGGTTTTTTCCGTACTTCAGCGTGTAAAGCCGCGTGGCGTTCATGCCCAGCAACCAGTCGCCGATGGCGCGCGAAAGTCCGGCTTCGTAAAGTTGCTGGAATTCACTCTGGTCTTTCAGTCTGGCGAAACCTTCGCGGATGGCTTCTCCGGTGAGGGACGAAATCCACAGGCGTTTTACCGGACATTTGCACAAAGCCTTCTGCATTACCCAGCGTTGGATCAGTTCCCCTTCCTGGCCGGCATCGCCGCAGTTTATCACTTCATCGGCGTTTGCCATCAATGTTTCGATGACTTTGAATTGTTTTTGTATGCCGCTGTCGTTCATCACCTTGATGCCGAATCGTTGAGGAATCATAGGTAACTGGCTCAATGTCCAGGCTTTCCACTCGGGCGCATACTCATGCGGTTCGAGCAGGCTGCACAAATGCCCGAAAGTCCAGGTAACCTGATAACCATTTCCTTCGATATAGCCATCTTTACGGGTCTTGGCGCCCAGTATTTCGGCAATATCGCGTGCTACGCTCGGTTTTTCGGCAATACAAACAATCATAAATTTTTGTAATTGAATAAGGTAAATGAAATGTTGTGATGTTGAGGAAGAATTTTTCTTTATTTTGCAAAAGTACTAAAAAAAATGTTTTTTGAGCCAGGAATGACAGCCAGTTTAAAAAACGTGTTGAGATTGAATAGGCCTTTTTCTGTATCAATAATTTCATAGTTTAAACCTTTATTTTGTAATTATAGGTTTAATTTATGCAGAGATAGACGATATTCAGGTCAAGAATATTTAGAAAAAATGATAAGTCAAAGTAATAGAGTGCTGAACATTTTGTATCTTTGTACCGTTAAAATTCAACAAATGCATTCAGCATAAATTTGAATTTATTTTCAAGTTACATTCAAATTGTCGTTACATCAAATCAAAGAAAACGTATAAATAAAATTTTATGGAAGAATTAAATGCAATTGTGCAGCAAGTATTGCAAGTATCGCCGATTATGAAAGTGTTTCGTATAGCTCCTCTCGGTTGGAAATTACCTGATTTCAAACCAGGGCAGTTTGTTGCTATCGGTTTACCGCCAACCAGTGAAAAATGTGCTGAAGCTACTGAAGAACCCGTTGAACCGGATCAGGAAAAGTTAATTAAGAGAGCTTATTCAATTGCATCGTCCAATTTATCGAAAGATTATGTTGAGTTTTACATTACACTTGTACATTCGGGTGCATTAACCCCTCGTTTGTTCAATTTGAAAATCGGTGATAAAATCTGGCTTGGAAATAAATTTGTTGGTATGTTCACCCTGGATCAGATTCACGAAGATCAGAACATTGTATTAATTGGTACCGGTACTGGTGTGGCTCCTTACATGAGTATGTTGCGTACCGATGCTTTACATCGCAAAGGCAATATCCTGGTAATTCATGGTGCATCCAATTCCTGGGATTTGGGTTATTCATCCGAACTGAACTTATTGCAGAGCCTTTCGCCGAAATTCCGTTATATCCCAACCATTACTATTCCTGAGCGCGAGTTTGTGCCTTGGCCGGGTCGCACTGAATTTATACAGGATATTTGGGAAGATGGTTCGATAGAAAAACTCTGGGGTTTTAAGCCCACTGCCGAAAATACGCATATATTCCTTTGCGGTAATCCGCGCATGGTTTCGGGAATGATTGAGTGCCTTGAAAAAGAAGGATTCAAAGAACATACGCGCAAAGAAGCCGGCCAGGTACACGCTGAGAAATTCAACTGATTGATTCGATATTTTATTGAAGACACCCGGGTTGTAAGTTTGCAACGCGGGTGTTTTCTTTTTAATGAAACGAATATGATTATCAAAGTTTTTTTATCTTTGCAGGTAGATTGTTTTTATTTAATTTCACAAAATTATTTGTCTTTATGCAAGAGCTAACACTTATAACGCCAACATTTTTATTTTCAGCTATTTCGTTGTTATTGTTGGCTTACACCAATCGTTTTTTGTCGTATGCGCAATTGGTTCGTACCCTGAAAGATAAGTATATGGAAGATAAGTCGGCACTGACAAGGGCACAAATTATAAATCTCCGGAAGCGGCTTTATCTCACACGCAATATGCAATTGTTCGGCGTTGCGAGTCTGTTGCTTTGTGTTGTTACCATGTTTTTAATTTACGTTGGTTTTCAGATTTTATCGGCTTATGTGTTTGGTGTAGCCTTGTTGTTGCTTATTATTTCATTGAGCTTAACAGTGATGGAAATTCGTATATCTGCCAATTCCCTCGAAATATATCTAAGCGATATGGAAAAAGTGGGTAAAGACTCTCAGCCACTGAAAGGAGAATAAAAAATACTCTTTATAAGGCAAACAAAGGGCTGATAAGTATAAATATAAATTCCCCTTCAGAGGGGTTAGGGGTAAAAATTATTTAATATGAATAACGGATTTGTACGTGTTGCTGCGGCTATTCCCGAGCTCCGGGTTGCCGATTGTGCTTTTAATGTTTCTAAAATGGCCGGATTAATTCACCAGGCTGAAGTAGAGAAAGTTCAGGTGCTTTGTTTCCCTGAATTATCGATCACGGGTTATACTTGTGCCGATTTGTTTTTTCAGCAACAATTACTTGCCGATGCTAAAAAAGCTCTTCAGGAATTGCAATTACTGACTTTTACCACTACGTCGGTTTTGATAGTTGGAATGCCGGTTCGGGTACAGAATCAATTATTTAATACGGCCGTTGTACTTCAGGGCGGACATATTCTGGGTGTTGTGCCCAAGACTCATTTGCCCAATAACAATGAATTCTACGAAAAACGATGGTTTGCTTCTGCCGGGTCAATTGAAATTTCCGAAATTACGTTGTCTGATGAAAAAGTGCCATTTGGAACGGATTTGATTTTTACAGATAATAAATTTTCATTTGCCATTGAACTTTGTGAAGATCTTTGGGTGCCGATTCCCCCGAGTTCGCAGCACACACTCCATGGAGCCGATATTATTTTTAATCTTTCGGCAACTAATGAATTGATAGGTAAACATAATTACCTGTGTCAACTTATCGAGCAGCAATCTGCCCGTTGTAATGCAGGCTATGTTTATGCATCTGCAGGTTTTGGAGAATCGACAACCGATGTGGTTTATGCGGGAAACGGATTGATTGCCGAAAATGGGAAAATAATTGCAACTTCGCAACGCTTTTCTTTTGAAGCTCAACTTGTTGTGTCGGATATCGATATTGACCGTTTGCGGGCTGACCGGATAAGAAATACCAACTTTACCAATGGGAAGTCGGGTACAGCATATAGGATGATCCATATCGAAGATGCTCATTTCAATCATTTCGTGTTGAAACGCTCTTTTGATAAACTTCCTTTTGTCCCGTCGGTTTCAAATCGGGATGCAAGTTGCGGGGAGATATTTTCGATACAGATTGGCGGTTTGGCTAAACGTTGGTTGCATACTTCGGCACAAACGCTTGTAGTCGGCGTTTCGGGAGGACTCGATTCGACGCTTGCCTTGTTGGTTTGCGTGAAAACCGCCGACAAACTTGGTTTCGACCGTAAGCGGATTATGGGGATTACCATGCCCGGTTTCGGTACAACAGATCGCACTTATCATAACGCCCTGAATTTAATACAATCGTTAGGCATTACTTTAAAAGAAATTTCGATTAAAGATGCTTGTATTCAGCATTTTAAAGACATAGGGCACGATCCTGCTATTCATGATGTAACATACGAAAATACGCAGGCGCGGGAACGCACCCAGATTTTGATGGACATTGCCAATAAACACAACGGATTGGTGATCGGTACAGGTGATTTGTCCGAACTTGCTTTAGGCTGGGCTACTTACAATGGCGACCATATATCGATGTATGGAGTAAACAGCGGAGTACCTAAGACCCTGGTTCGGTATTTAGTGGATTGGGCATCGCATCAGTTGGATAAAAATTCCGAAACGATTTTGCAGGATGTGCTTGATACACCGGTGAGCCCTGAACTGTTGCCTGCCGATGACAATGGTGAAATATCCCAAAAAACCGAAGATTTGGTGGGACCTTATGAGTTGCATGATTTCTACTTGTATTATTTTGTACGCTTTGGTTTTTCGCCGAAAAAAATATTGATGCTTGCCAAAAATGCTTTTGCAGGGGAATATCCTGACGAGGTGATTGAAAAATGGCTCAAAGTCTTTCTGCGCCGTTTTTTTGCACAACAATTCAAACGTTCGTGCATGCCTGACGGCCCCAAAGTCGGGTCAATAAACCTTTCACCTCGCGGCGACTGGCGTATGCCGAGTGATGCTGCCGGTTTTGATCCCTTAAACCCCTTAAAGGAGGAAAAAGAATAAGTGTACAATTAAAATTTGAATAACTCAAGATAATAATAAAAAATGATTGAAGCAATCTAATTTCGTAACTACTCAGCACCCTAATAAATTTGATAATAATCAGCCATTTAGTTGATTGTTATGTATTTAAACTCTTTGTCCCGACGGGGCTAAATATGCATAACCCCCAGTAAGCGAAGCGCAACTGGGGGATAATGAAACAATCCCCCTCCTTTTGATTTTCAGTTCGACAAAGTCGAACTGAAAATCAAAAGGTTATAAAAATAAAGGGTGCTGAGTAGTT
>JAJFVH010000122.1 GCA_021371875.1 Bacteroidales bacterium | reverse complement strand
CGATCCGATTACAAACTGAATATATTTTATGGTCAAACCACGTTCGAGCCATTGCTGTTCGTAATAGGTTTTTATACCGAGTATCGGGTCGGCCAAATCCGAAGCGTATAAATCGGCTGTGGAAAAGTTCACCTGAAAATGATTGAGCCGAACCATTTCGCAGGTATAGGTAAACATAAAATTACTGTCGGTTTTCAAATGAATTAAGCCATCGGGCTTCACAAACTGCCGGTACGATTTCATGAAATTAGTAGCCGTGAGGCGCTTGGTCGTTTTTTTCATTTGCGGATCGGGGAAAGTCAACCAGATTTCGCTCACTTCATTCTCGGCAAAAAAATGATAAATCATTTCAATATTAGTCCGTAGAAAAGCAACGTTTTTCAACCCTTTCTCGAGCGAATCTTTTGCTCCTGTCCACAAGCGAGCGCCTTTGATGTCCACCCCGACAAAATTTTTACCGGGGAAAAGTTGTGCCAGTCCTACCGTGTATTCTCCTTTTCCACAACCCAGTTCAAGTACAATGGGATTGTCGTTTTTAAAGAACCGCTCGTTCCATTTCCCTTTCATATCGAACCGAAAGCCTTCGCGTAATGAATGTGCCGAAACCTGAAAAACATGGGGGAAAACCTCCATGTCGGCAAATTTTGCTAATTTATTTTTCCCCACTTCGAAATATAAAATCTTTAAATATTACTATCTGCTACGAACTACCGGCTATTTCACGACCTTCTCAACCCTCAGGCCTACATCGTTAATGCCCGGAAGCACAGAGTCGCGCATCCCATGAAATATTTCGTAACGATATGTTCCAACCTTGGGGAAACGAATGTTTTGCTGGTACAACACGGGCATTTCAAATACCGGACCTACTCCCGAACCCAACCATTTCCCGCGTTGGTCGGCCAGGTAAAAGTTGATTGTATCGTTACTCATCACACTATCGGGCGTGATTTTACGGATAAAAAGCCAAAGGTTCTGGTTCGGATATTCTCCCCTGTTCCTGATATTTACATACACATTGTAATTTGCAGCTGCGTCGGTTATGCTGACGTCGTAAGCATACAAGCTATCCTTACTCCATCCTCCGGGAGCAACCGTGCGGTATTGAAAATACACATCGTTGCTTGTACAGGAAACAAAAAACAGCGGAATCAACATCACAAAACATACAACAATTTTAGGTATTGGCATCTTGTCCATTTTTCTTAATAAGTTTTGGATTGTTATTATTTTCTGCCTGCCCAGGCTTATTCAGTTGCGGACGATTATTTTTTTTGTTGTTCGGTTTCGAACGTTTTTTATGCGTGTCGAACCGCGTCAGGCTATCCTGGCCCACAACATTTTCATAATCAACAGGTACAGGTTTTTCGTTTTCATCCGTTATTTCATCCAGTATCTCGGGCTTCATTCCTTTTTTATTCATGGCAATAACATCTTTGGCCCTTTGAACCGGTATAGTTACCACGTTTGCCCCGAAATTCTGGGAAGTGGAGTACGAAATCAATCCTTTAAATACATCCGTTTTAAAATGATAATACGTATTGTCGGCGGTTTCGAGCTGTAACTCTTTGGACGGAAAATCTTTCACAGCATCGACGTAGGTATCCAATTCGTAATTCATGCAACATTTCAGTTTACCACACTGGCCGGCTAACTTTTGGGGATTCAACGAAATATCCTGAACGCGGGCGGCAGTAGTCGATACCGAGTTAAAATTAGTCATCCAGCCCGAGCAGCACAATTCGCGTCCGCATGAACCTATACCACCGATACGGCCGGCCTCCTGGCGCGCTCCGATTTGTTTCATCTCGATACGCACCCTGAACGATTCGGCAAAAACCTTGATCAACTGCCTGAAATCGACCCGTTCGTCGGCTATATAATAGAAAATTGCCTTGTTGCCATCACCCTGAAACTCAACGTCTCCGATTTTCATATTCAGCTTCAGGCTTTCGGCTATCTGACGGGCTTTAATCATAGTTTGTTGCTCCTTGGCTTTGGCTTCATGGTATTTTTCGAGGTCAGTTTCCTTTACTTTCCGGTAAACCCTTTTAATCTCCATTTTTTCGGGATTAAAGTTGTTTTTATTCATCTGAAGTAAAACCAGGCGTCCGACCAGGGTCACTTCGCCGATATCGTGTCCCGGCGACGATTCCACCGCCACTACATCCCCTTTTTCGAGAGGGATTTTCGTGCTGTTCAAATAATATCCTTTACGTGTGTTTTTAAACTGAACTTCGACAAAGTCAGTATCTTTTATAGTCTCGGGCAAATCGGATAACCAGTCGTGTACACTGAGTTTTTGACGCGAGTTACAATTACATCCTTTTTTAGTCATGCAGCATCCGCCGCTATTGAGTGTTTGATCCATTATTTTT
>JAJFVH010000120.1 GCA_021371875.1 Bacteroidales bacterium | reverse complement strand
AAACGGCTCATAAGATAAACACAGTGGTGCTGGATAAAACCGGAACGCTTACCGAAGGAAAACCGCGTGTTACAGATATTATTGCCGGGGGAAATTATACCGAAAATGAATTGCTTCAAATTGCCTGTTCTCTCGAGAAAGTGTCTGAACATCCTTTGGCAGAAGCGGTTTTGGCAGAAGCGGAAAAACAAAAAGTATCATTTCAAAGCGTAACGGATTTTGAAACAATTCCAGGACGGGGCATCAAAGCCCGCATTGAAAAAGCGCAATATTTTGCCGGAAATCTCCAGTTGATGAATGAATTCTCAATTCAATCCGAAGATTTTCTATCCTTGTCTGACCAAATGGCCGGACAGGGGAAAACGCCTTTATTTATAGCCAAAGAAAAAGTGGTTATCGGGTTGATTGCTGTAGCTGATGTTTTGAAACCGAACAGTAAAGTTGCTGTTTCCGAACTTCAGAAAATGGGCATGGAAGTAGTAATGCTCACAGGCGATCATCGCAAAACAGCTCAATATATCCAAAGTTTACTCGGTATTTCTACTGTAATTTCGGAAGTGTTGCCGCAAGATAAAGAAAAGGAAATAAGCCGTTTGCAAAGCGAAGGAAAAGTGGTGGCAATGGTTGGCGACGGTATAAATGATGCGCCCGCCTTGATACGCGCCGATTTGGGAATTGCCATTGGAGCCGGAACCGATATTGCCATTGAGTCGGCTGATGTGGTGTTGATGCGCAACGATTTGATGGATGTGGTTTCGACGCTTCAATTGAGTAAATCGGTTATCCGCAATATCAAACAGAACCTGTTTTGGGCGTTTTTTTATAACGTGATCGGGATTCCGTTGGCTGCAGGCGTATTTTATGTGATTTTGGGCTGGAAGTTGAATCCCATGTTTGCGGCGGCAGCCATGAGTTTCAGTTCTGTTACCGTGGTGCTGAATGCCTTGCGGTTGCTACGGTTCAAACCCAAATTTAACATAAAACCCGAAACCTGATTGTCGTCGGGCAGGTGGAATACAAAATATAAAACATTCAAACAAAAAATATTATGACTAACAAAACTTTAAAAATTTCCGGTATGAGCTGTGGGCATTGTTCGGCCCGCGTTGAAAAGGTATTAAACAGCATTGACGGCGTGGAAGCCAAAGTTGATTTGGAAACTAACTCGGCAAAACTTGCTTTAAGTAAAGAAGTAAGTGATGAAACCATCAAAAAAGCGGTTGACATGATCGGTTATGAGGTGACAGAAATTACAGAATAATGTCATTTTTCATGTTCTAAAGCATAAATATGTGTTAAAACAGACTACAAAAAATGCCGATTCATCTAAAAGTATGTTATAAAACAGATTTATCGCATAAATATTTGCGAAAACTCTTGCACGTTTACAAAATACGCTTTATCTTTGCATCGTGATTTTTTCATAGTATTAGATTTAAGGTTAACAAAGATTGGTAGTAAGGCGTTACTACCTTTCGCGTTTTATAGAGGGTATCCATCTGTCTCAAAATATAAACAGTTGTCGTATTTACGGCAACTGTTTTTTTAATAAATGTAACAGGAATAATATAATATACTGTTTCTGGCACGAAGGTTTATTCGTGCCAATCGCCGTTTACCGTGATTAATTCAATCAACTTATCCACAGCATCGTCTTCAGGAATATTCCGCTCCACACATTCTTTCTTTTTGTAGAGACTTACTTTGCCGCGTCCGGCGCCCACATAACCGTAATCGGCATCGGCCATTTCGCCCGGACCGTTAACAATACAACCCATGATGCCTATTTTCAATCCTTTCAGATGTGAAGTCCTGGCTTTGATACGGGCAATGACAGTTTGCAGGTTAAACATGGTGCGTCCGCAACTCGGGCACGAAACATATTCGGTTTTGGTAGTGCGTACCCGGGTGGCTTGTAAAATGCCGAAGGCGACAGAGCATATTGCTTCTACCGGAATTCCGCCCTGGTTTTCGAGAAAAATTCCATCTCCAAAACCATCAATTAACAACACGCCCAAGTCGGTAGCTGCTTTTATTTGTAAATACTGCAAATCGTTTTCCACATATTCACGGCAAAGAACGACCGGAACAGTGCAACCGGCATTCAGTAAAGTGTGGAAAAATGCGCGTTGTTCGCCTACTCCGTTCGGGTGGTTGGTGCTGAGTAAAACTACTATATCGGTGCTTTCGGTCAACACGCCTAATAATTCAGGAGTTAAATCGGGGTAGCTTAATTTCAGAAATTTAATTTCGGAATTGTCCGACAAAAGTGTTTGAATATAATCGGCTTCAAAAACGGGGTAAGTCTCGCCGTTAGTGCTTAAAACCCGGTTGTCGGTTAGTAAATAATCGGGAATAGTAGCAAATCCTCCATCTTTATGGGCGAAAACCACCGGAACATTTTCGCCGCCGATATTGCCTACGGCATGTGTTTTCCGGCGGTTATATTCGTAACGTGAGTACAGATGGCTTTCCACCGCCTGAATAGCCGGGGCATTTGTCTGTCCGGAGATGTATGAAACCAACAAACGGGCTACCGGAATCTCGGCTTCGGGCTCTTCGCTCAGCGAAACGCGAATGGTGTCGCCAATACCGTCGAGTAAAAGCCCGCCGATCCCTACTGCCGATTTTATACGGCCATCTTCACCATCGCCGGCTTCGGTAACTCCCAAATGCAGCGGATAATGCAAATCGGCTTTTTCCATTTCGTCCACCAACAAACGGACAGTTTGAACCATCATCACGGTGTTTGATGTTTTCATCGAAATAACCACATCGCGGAAATCCTGCTCGCGGCAAATGTGCAAAAACTCCATGCACGATTCCACCATACCGCGTGGAGTGTCGCCGTAACGGTTCATCATGCGTTCGCTCAACGAACCGTGATTCACGCCGATGCGGATAGCCGTTTTGTGTTCTTTGCAGATATTCAGAAACGGAATGAAACGGGCGCGGATTTTTTCGTATTCCAATGCAAATTCTTCATCGGTATAGTCCGAATTATCGCCTATTTTAATGCTTCCTACATAATTACCCGGATTGATACGCACTTTTTCCACATTGCGTGCTGCCACGTCTGCTGCGTTAGCATTGAAGTGAATGTCGGCCACAAGCGGAGTGTTATATCCTTTTTCACGGATAAGATCGTGGATTAACTTCACATTTTCTGCCTCGCGAATCCCTTGAGTTGTAAACCGGACAATATCAGCTCCGGCATCAACAATCCGGATACATTGTGCCACTGAATTTTCAATGTCGTTGGTGTCGGTATTTGCCATCGACTGAACGCGTACCGGATACGCGCCTCCAAGTTTTACTTCCCCTATTTTTACTTCATCGGTCGGTCGGCGGCTGTATTTAAAAAGATTTATTTTCCACATATCATTTGCAATTTACGATTGTTTGATATTGTTGTTTTGCATAGAACTTCATACAATAAACAACAAAATCCGAAAAAAGTTAATCATATTTCTCTTTGTTTTTTGTTACAAAAGCTATATTCTCTTTTAATTTCTCGAATCCGGCGCGTTTAATTGCCGAACTGCGAAAGGTGGTGTTGAATTTTTCGGCAGTGAGTTGTTGCCAATCGGGGTGTTCCCAACTCAGAATTTCTTCAACCGGTTTAAGCTCCGAGTGAATATGTGGTTTTGCCCATTTTTTATTCCATGGACAAACATCGGCACAGATATCACAACCTAAAGCACAACCCGATAAGAGCGGTTGAATCTCAATTTCGACGGTTTTTTTCAATTCAATGGTTTGGTACGAAATGCAGCGCCGGGCATCGATACTTTTTCCGTTTAATGCATTTGTGGGGCAGGCCTCTATGCAACGGGCACAGCTACCGCAGCGGTTTGCCTCCGGAACATCATATCCGGTTTCAAAATTAAGCATAAGTATGCCGATAAAACAATATGAACCCCATCCGGGAGTTATCAACTGCGTGTGTTTGCCAATCCAACCGAGTCCGGCTCGCTCAGCCCATCGCCGTTCGAGTACAGGAGCTGAGTCGACGAATGAATGCTGATACAAAGAATTTACACTTTCGGAACCTGATTTTTCGATGATGATGTCTTCGAGTTTCTTCAGCTTGGTTCTTAAGACTGTATGGTAATCAATTTCAGAATAAGCGTAGCGGGCAATTTTAGGAGCCGTTTCCGGTTGTGTTTTTTGAGGAAAATAATTCATCAAAACAACAACTACTGACTTGCAGCCCTGAACCAATAGGCGTGGATCGGTTCGTTTCTCAAAATTGCGTTCAAGATAATGCATTTCGCCCTGTTTGCCTTCGTGCAGCCATTGTTGCATAAATTCAGCATCTTCGGTTAGCGCTGTGGCTTTGGCTATGCCACAAGCATCAAATCCGACCGAGAGTGCAGTTTGTTTGATGAATTGATGCATCAGGAGTTTTTTTAATAGCTGTAAAAGTTGACCTTCTTTTGATGAATTACTTAATTTTTTTTTGACAGATAAGTTTAATTGTAGGGTCATTATCAGCCCTGCATGAGCTAAAAAATAGAACGGAAAAGAGTCCTGCAATTCTGTCGGCGATAATTTGTTAAAATAAAATTTAAAAACTTTTTAATGTAAATTCTCCGTCCCTTTTCGCTTTTTATTTAAGTCCGAGATACAGCAAAGGGGTGAAAGACGACCAGAAGATTTTTTACAGATTTTTTGCAATCTCTGCATCCAACGATTTGAACTCAATGTCGCGGCCGGTGATCACTCCTTTTCTATTCATAAGGAAAAGCGTGGGAATGGATTGAATATTGTACGAAGCAACATATCTTGTGTTAGCGCCCTCTTCATCTCTTACACAAATCCAGGGAATATTGGCGGTCGATTCTTGCCAGAGCAATTTGCTTCTGTCAAGCGAAACCTGATAAATTTCCAAACCGCGATTGTGGTATTTGTTGTAAAGTTCACGTAATTCAAAGGTATATTGAACATTGTTTTCCATTTCGTAAGCCGAGAAATCTATCAGAATGACTTTGCCTTCGAGTTCGGAAAGTTTGCGTGTTTGTCCGTTTTTGTCGGGCAGCTCAATATCGATGTATCCTGCCGAAGCATTGTCGATAATTTCTTTCCATTCCTGATTGGCTCTTTCTTTCCGTTCGGTGCGTATAGCGTCCATAACCAGTCCGTACAAATTTTTGCTGCGGTCGTATTCGGGCATAAATGTGTTGTACGAAGTTGCTACGGCAGCGCAAAAAGGTTTGTCTGCTTTTATGTACGGCGAGAAAATATAGGCATTGTTGATTTTTTGGTATATAGCGAAATAAGCTGTTGTTGAACGTGGATTTTGTAAAATTAGTTTACGTGCCAGTTCTTTATGCGCTTCTATATCAGCTTCAATTTCGATGATTTTTGCGTTCCGTTCGGTGGCGTTCATTTCGGGTGTTAAGGCATTTACTTTTCGTTGGATATTCGAAACGGATTTACGGAGTGTTTGTATATCGTTGCTGTTTTGTGATCCTTCGAGTTTATAATCGGTCGAAAAAACTTTCGCATCAACTTCGATGGTAACCTCCTCGCAGGAATCTATTGCAAAATCGATGGTCTTCATTCCCAGCCGTAAACGATAAAAGTCGGGATATTCAGGACGGGGCGCTTTGAACCTAAATTCCCCGTTTTCCTTTAATTTTGCCGAATCCAGCGTCGTTGTTTTTAATAGTCCAATATGCTCAAGATAAACGGTTTCTTTACTGGCGTTAAGTATTTTGCCTTTTATTTTAAAGTTGTCGGACGAGTTACAGGCAATTAATCCAACCAGAGTAATTGCAATAATAAGATATTTCTTCATGGGATGCAAGAGTTAATTTTATGTTGTAGCTTGCAAATGTACAGCAATTTCGGGATTTTTCCAAACTGATTTTCCCTGAAAACTTTCGGGACATTTTTGGGGTTGTATAATTTGACCGAAAATTGATACAGCGAGGTATTTTGTATGGAATAATCATCGTTTCAAAATTATTCGGCTTGGTTCTGTGTCAAGTTTATATAAGCCGTCAATGAAACAGTAATCTTGGTTTAATTGCTTGATATTCAGTTTGTATGTGTTTTTACAGACTTGAGGATACACTTTGTTTTTAATGGCGAAAGGACGGCTCGTATATTTCAAAAGCTACAAATCTTTAAAAACCTAAAATATTAAAGAAATATTTCTTTAATTGAGTAAATATACTTACCTTTGTGTTCTTGAAAAATAGAGATAGACGAAAAACTTAAAATAAAAAAATTAATATGTCAAAAGTAACGGTAGTTGGTGCCGGAAATGTAGGTGCCACATGTGCAAATGTTCTTGCATTCAACGAAGTAGCAGACGAAGTAGTAATGCTCGATGTGAAAGAAGGTATTTCAGAAGGTAAAGCTCTTGATATGTTCCAGACAGCAGCTTTGCTCGGGTTCGATTCAAAAATCATAGGTTGTACCAATGATTATGCCCAGACATCAGGATCGGATGTGGTTGTAATCACTTCTGGAATTCCCCGTAAACCAGGTATGACTCGAGAAGAACTTATTGGAGTAAATGCCGGTATTGTGAAAAGTGTGGTCGAAAACATTCTCAAATATTCACCCGAAGCCATTATTGTAGTGGTAAGTAATCCGATGGATACAATGACCTACCTTGCTCTGAAGGCTACGGGTCTTCCTAAAAATAAAGTGATTGGTATGGGTGGAGCACTTGACAGTGCTCGTTTCCGCTGCTATCTGAGCAAAGCGCTCGATGTTAACCCCAACGAAATCGAAGCAATGGTAATTGGTGGTCACGGGGATACTACCATGATTCCTCTGACACGTTTTGCTTCATACAAAGGACGTCCGGTATCGGAGTTTCTTGATAAAGAAACCCTTGAAAAAGTAGTGGCCGATACTATGGTAGGAGGAGCCACCCTGACAGGACTGCTCGGCACTTCAGCCTGGTATGCCCCTGGAGCTGCTGCCGCTTATGTGGTGGAATCAATTGTCCATAATCAGAAAAAAGTGATTCCATGCTGTGTGGCTCTGGAAGGTGAATACGGTCAAAATGACATCTGTATTGGAGTTCCATGTGTAATTGGCAAAAACGGTCTCGAAGAAGTACTGGATTACAAACTAAATGCAGAAGAAATCGCACTTTTCGAAAAAAGTGCCGCTGCTGTTCGTGGTACTAACAATGTACTCAAAGAAATCAACGCGTTATAAGCATCGTTTTTTTGTTTATACTTTTTAATATATAAGTCGCGCCATTTGAGTGTCGCGACTTATTTATTTTTGATTTTGTCCTTTGCATACCGATTGTTATATCAATTGTGACAGTCAAAAAAGGTTAAATTATTGGTTTTTTAGATATAAAATCCCCTTTTTGCTAAAGATTTGTCCTTACAATTGATGTGTTTGTCATATCTTTGTACTCATTATAAAACAGGAATAGATTAAACTTATGAATACTGCATTACAAACACACCGTTATCTTCTTCAGTTCTCTATTAAACCTTCCGTACAACGCACTGCCGTGATGGACTATTTGATGAAAAACAGAACGCATCCGACGATTGACGAAATTTACACGGCTTTAAGCCCGTCGATGCCGACCTTATCAAAAACCACTGTTTACAACACGCTTAATCTTTTTATTGAACGCGGAGCTGTTCAGGCATTGGCTATCGACGAGAAGAATGCACGTTTTGATGTGGATACTTCATCACACGCTCACTTTATATGCAAAAGCTGCGGAAAAGTACATGATATTTTTAATTTGAACTCCGAATTATTTGAAATTCCTCAACACCCGGATTTCACTATTAATTCGGTTGAAATTTCGTACAGTGGTTTATGTAACGCTTGTAAAGGAAGCTAATCGGGGCTAACAAAATTCAGAGCACACATTTTTATGTGTGCTTTTTTTATATCTTTGAAGCGAGTATTTTATATTAAATGTTATTGCTAACATAAAAACATCCTGTTTATGAAAAAATACACACTGACAATCAGCCTGTTATTTCTTGTTGTTGCATTATATTCGCAACAAAAAGTAAAGAAAGGCTTCGGTTTCGGAGCTTTACCTGCTGTTTCCTACGATTCGGATTTGGGACTTCAATACGGTGCGTTAGTTAATCTGTATCATTACGGCGATGGTTCGCATTATCCGAAATACGATCACTCTTTGTATCTCGAATATTCACGTTACACCAAAGGAACCGGAATTAACCGGTTTATGTACGATTCAGAACGTTTAATACCGAAAGTGCGGACAACTGTTGATGTTACTTACCTCACCGATCAAATGATGGACTTTTACGGATTTAACGGTTACCAGAGCCAATATGATGTTGATTTGAGTACATCGACACGGCATTTTTATAAAAACGAACGCAATATGTTTCGTATAAAGGCTGATTTCCAGGGAAATTTTGGTGAATCGAAATTAGGTTGGGTCGCCGGTTATACTTTTTATAATTTTGCCATCGATACGGTGGATATTGATAAGCTGGAGCTTGATCCCGTTCAGGGTGGAACCTTGTTTCAGCGTTACATGAAATACGGATTAATCAGCACAGCCGAATCGGATGGCGGTAGCATAAACTATCTGAAATTAGGACTGAAATATGACACGCGCGATCAACGGGCCTGCCCCATGAAAGGAGTTTGGACTGAAGCCGTTATACAAACGGCTCCGGGTTTTGTAAATGAATTTCCCCACACAAAATTTGCCTTGATTCATCGCCAGTATTTTACTTTGACGAAAGATATGTCGTTGGCTTACCGTATTGATTATCAAACTACAGTAGGAAATAGTTTTGTTCCTTTCTATGCACAACCTTTGTTGATAACCAGTTTTCTGACTGCTGCATCGAATCAGGGAATGGGCGGAAAAAATTCTATTCGCGGGGTGTTGCGGAACCGTGTTGTGGGTGATGCTGTCGGGTTTGGAAATTTTGAATTCCGGTATAAATTTCTGCGTTTTGAATGGTTGAAACAAAACTTTTATTTGGGAACTAATATTTTCTTCGATTCTGGAATAATATTAAAACCGATTGATATTGAAGCTAACCGGGCAGGATTAGCGCCATTGACCTCTGCTCAAAAGACTGAGCTTAAATTGAATGATTATGAACCAGGTAAATTTCACTCGGGCGTAGGTGCCGGTCTCAAAATAGGGTGGAACGAAAACTTTGTGATTTCGACTGATTTTGGGACGGCATTGAATAAGCAGGATGGGAATTCCGGATTTTATATCGGTTTGAATTACTTGTTTTAGCAATGTCAGGATTCATCGTATTTCCCTCATTATTAGTACTATTTTTATATGTTGCGCTTGTTATCATTTTTATAACAGGCTGGCTACGTACACCTTATTTTCCGGTTGAAAAGCACAAAACTTCAGGGCAAAAAATATCGGTTGTGATAGCTTGTCGCAACGAAGAATCGGATTTAAAAAAGCTGCTTGACGCTTTACAAAACCAATCAGTCAAAAATTTTGAGCTAATCTTGGTAAATGATCATTCGACCGATGCAACAAAAGCAATAATGGATTCGGAGCAATCGAAATTTCAGAATGTGATTATTATTGATGCTGAAGGATATGGGAAAAAGCAAGCAATAAGACAAGCCGTCGGAATTGCAAAAGGAGAATTAATTGTTACAACCGATGCAGATTGCAGACCCGAACCGACCTGGATTGAAACGATATGGCAATTTCAACAAAAATTTCCCTCCGATTTAATTATTTGTCCGGTAAAATTTTCCACCGGCGATACCCTGTTTTCTAAATTACAGGCCTTGGAATTTGCCACGCTTGTAGCTTCGGGAGCCGGAGCCGCCGGAGCTGCCATGCCCATTCTATGCAATGGTGCCAATCTGGCATTTACAAAAAAAGCATGGCTTGAGAATCAAGCCGATTTACATGTGGAAGAAATTTCGGGAGATGATGTATTCCTGTTACTTGCCATCAAGAAAAGAAAAGGGACAATCCGGTTTTTGAAATCGGCAAATGCATTTGTTTCCACACCTGCTTCTCCAACCATAAAATCATTTATCAGGCAGCGAAAACGTTGGGTTTCTAAGTCAACGGCTTACTCCGATTGGCAAATCATCCTAACAGCCTGTGCTGTTTTTTCGATTTCGTTGTTGGAAATCGTTTCGCTTATATTGCTGTTTTTTAACGGCAAATTTGCCGTGCTTTTTATTATTCTTTTTATTGTCAAATATCTAACCGACCTGTTTTTCCTTTCACGCGTGCGACTCTTTTTCAACTTACGGAATCTGAGTTTAAATTCATTTATCCTGTCTTTGTTCTATCCGTTTTACATTGTGATAACAGCTTTGGCAGGATTTGGGGGTAAAGCACATTGGAAGTAAGCCGGAAGTTAACGGTAAATGTACAAAACATCTCCTGATAAAGAGGTTTTGTATTGTTTCAGAATTTCGGTTGCGGGACCGGAAACCGGATCACCAAATCCATAACCGACATTATAAACCGAACCGCATTCTTCACATTTCACCTGACCCAATCCGTCGTCCTTTACAGGATAAACCTTGACATCTTTTTTTGCTTCGTAAGGACAAGCCATATCGAAAGCATAATAAATGGTGTTTCCACTGTCATCGAGGCTGATACCCGTACAAACCAGGATGCCTCCGTATCCTATCCGGTCGGTTTCGTTTACTCTTTTTTCAAAAAGCAAATACTGATTGGTCGAATTTTTGAAAGTGGGATAGGTGCTTGTAAGATGAAGTTGCAAACTCACGGGATAGGAGGGAATGGACGAAACATAATTATCGTCGCATCCACTCCATATAGCCGCCATTAAGAGCGTGACAAATAGTTTGGTACGGTAAAGCATGGTTTGTTTAATAATTTTTCGCTTCCCAATGTAAGCAACGATTGGAAAAGCAGAAAATAAAGTTTTTTTTCGATGAAAAGCTTAGCCCAATTCACCGATGCGCCATAATTCGTCGTCGGTAAAATACAGATTTTTCAGCGCATCAATATTGTCCTGCAATTGCTTAACCGAACTGGTTCCAATGATGACCGAATTCACCTGTTCTTTATGGAAGCACCATGCCAGCGCCATTTGAGCCAAGGTCTGACCTCGTTGAGCGGCAATATCGTTTAACTGGCTTATTTTTTCGACAAGCTCAGGCGTAATCTGACTTTTCTGCAAAAATCCGTAACTGTGAGCTGCCCTTGAATTTTCAGGGATTCCATGCAAATATTTATCGCTTAGCAAACCTTGTGCCAGGGGAGAAAATCCGATAAATCCAACTCCATTTTCGCCGGCTAACGGAAGAACTTCCTGCTCAATTTCACGGGATAAAATGCTGTATCGTCCCTGATAGATCAGGCATGGAGTGCCGTTTTCGCGGAGAATACGGTATGCTTCGCGGGCTTTATCTTCGGGATATTTCGAAATGCCTACGTACAAAGCTTTTCCCTGTTTCACCATATCTGATAAGGCTCCCATCGTTTCCTCAACGGGTGTCTTCGGGTCGTAACGATGCGAATAAAAAATATCTACATAATCGAGTTTCATGCGCTTCAGGCTTTGTTCGAGACTCGCGATCAGATATTTGCGTGAACCTCCATCGCCATAAGGCCCCGGCCACATGTCATGGCCGGCTTTGGTGCTGATAATCATTTCGTCGCGATAAGATGAAAAATGATCTTTCAGCATTTTTCCGAAGTTTTTTTCGGCGCTTCCGAACGGAGTTCCGTAATTGTTGGCCAAATCGAAATGAGTAATTCCTTTATCGAAAGCATATTGAACCATTTTTACTGCTTCGTCGGCATCATCCACATCGCCAAAATTGTGCCACAAACCGAGTGACAATTTTGGAAGTTGCAAGCCGCTTTTGCCGCAAAAATTATAACCTACCGGATGGACGTACCGGTCGGGATTAGGAGTGTATTTTTCTGAATGTGACATTTTTTTTTGAGATTTGAAAGTTTGTCGTTTGATGTTTGAAAGGTTAACTCTCAAACATCAAACTTTCAAACTCTTTTAAAATTGTACTTTAGGAGCTTCTTTGCTTCCTTCTTCCGCTTCGAAATAGGCTTTTTTCTCAAAACCGCCGATTGAAGCAATGATGCTTGTAGGGAATTTGCGGATGGCAGCATTAAATTCCTTTGACAAATCATTGAATCTGCCACGTTCGGTCGAAATTCTGTTTTCAGTTCCTTCTAATTGAGCCTGAAGTTCCAGAAAATTCTGATTGGCTTTCAGGTCGGGATAGTTTTCGGTAATCATCAACAGTTTGCCCAATGCGGCGCTTAATTCGCCTTGAGCAGCCTGATATTTCTGAAGGTTTTCGGGAGTCAGGTTTTCAGGATCAACGGTGATTTGAGTAGCTTTGGCACGTGCGGCTACAACTCCTTCGAGCGTTTCACTTTCGTGGGCAGCATAACCTTTGACAGTTGCTACCAAGTTCGGGATTAAATCGGCGCGGCGCTGATATTGGTTTTCAACGTTTGCCCACTGTCCGCTGACAGTTTCGTCTTTAGTTACCAAACCATTATATTTTGAAATTCCCCAAAAAATTGCAATCAATAATATGGCTCCTATTGAAAGAAGAGCAATTGAATTTTTTTTCATAAATGTCTTGTTTTTTATTGTTTGATTTATCTTGTTTTAAATTGTAAGTGATAAAATGGTAAATGTAATTACCATCCGCTTGTAGAACCGCCACCGCCTGACATTCCTCCGCCAAAACTTCCACCGCTGAATCCGCCTCCGCCTCCAAATCCGCCTCGTCCGCTGAACATACTTCCGGCAATAGCTCCGCCTACAAATGCGCCGCTGTTACGTTGAAGTCTCGGGATATTGTCGTTGTGATGTTCTTCGTATCCGCAGAATTTGCAATGATAAGTCGTTCGTTCGGTTCCGGCGCTGATATAGGTTGGCGCCACAACTGTTCGTTTATCTTTCAGTATAAATGCTTTTGTCCCGCATTTAGGGCATTCGGAGTATGCACTCGGTTTATCGAGCGTAAATATAGCTTCGTTTTTGCAATTGTCGCAAACAAACACGTCGTAATCAATGGCATGTAATTGTTCTTCAAATTGTTGAGCCAGTTTGAGATGCGCGTCCTCCTGTTTCTCGCTTAATATGTGCATTTTACCATCACATTCGTTACATTGGATCGGTTCGCGGCGGATTTTTCGCATCATGATCTTCCCGTAAATATTGGCAGGAATGGTAGTGAAAGGCACTATCACCAGCAGAACCAATAAATAAAGCGATAATTTTAATAATAAAATGACAACAAAAGCTATGACGGGAATCAATACCGAAATCAGAACAACAGCTCCCGTTTTTTCGCTTTTTATAGCTTTGTAACGGGCAAGATTATTGGGAAACCTGGCATCTTTCCGGATTTTTCGAACAATGTTGCTCACCCAAACCAGTGAAAGAATGATAAGGATCAAATAAACCCCTGCCGCAAGAGGTAAAATCTCGTTCCATGCGATGGGAACTTTTGCTTTTGTTTCGAAAGGTTCATTTTTTACCGTGCTCACTATTCTTTCCACTCCCGCTATCATCCCTGCATCATAATTCCCGTTTTTGAATTCGGGAATCATGGTTTGCGTTTGAATTCGTTTACAAATGGCATCGGGCAAAACTCCTTCGAGCCCGTAGCCGGTTTCGAAAGTCACTTTTCGTTGATCGAGTACAAAAAGCACCAACAAGCCATTGTTATTTTGTGAATTACCAATGCCCCATGTTTTAAAAAGCGCTGTGGCAAAGGGTTTAATTTCTTCGTAACCAATCGAGTTGACGGCTACAACTGCTACTTCAGAACCATTTTGCGCGTCTAACGAATCGAGCAAAACGTTTATGCGCGAAACTGTTTCCTGTTTCAGAATACCATCGGGATTGCTCACATAAGCGTTCACATCCTGTGTCTTCGGATTGGGAATGGTTTCAACTGTATATTCTGCCCCGTAAAGGAAAGAAGATACCGAAATAAAAAGAAGAAACAGCAATTTTTTCATGTCTTTAATTGTTGTGTTTTTAGAGTTGATTTCTTGAATCCAGCAGTTCAATTTCAAAAATCAGCGTTGAATGAGGTGGTATATCCCCTGAACCATCTTCGCCGTAACCCAAAGTGGCAGGTATGTATAATACATATTTACCACCCACATTCATTTTTACAATGGCTTCCTGCCAACCAGCAATTGCATTGTACAAATAGGATTCATATTGTCCGCTTTCAAAAATAGTTCCATTGATTAACTTCCCTTTGTAGTTGGCTGTTATGTAGCTATCCTGTAAGTTGGGTTTGCCCATTTCCCCCTGATGAATTACTTTGTAGCACAAGCCGCTCTCGGTCTGAACAAATCCGGGATCGGTTTTATGCGTTTCGAGCCATTCATCGTTTAGAATTTTCCAGTCGGCATAGTTATCTTCTTCGCACGAACCAAGCGCCAGTGTGATTAATAACAAAAGAAAAGGTAAAAAAGTTATTCGTTTCATTTTATTTATGTTATGAGAAAGTATTTTATTTTGATTTTTTGTTTCTATATTGTTGCGAAAATGATTTATTGGCAAAATCCGGCATTGTACGCTCCGGTCCCCAACCCGAATGATTAAGAGGTTTTGTTCCGAAGTTTTTCATTTTACCCGAAATGAAATCGAATCCCGATCTTTTCGAACCCATTAGTTTGAATCCCTGCATCAGTATTTTTTCCGCTCTTGGTCGTAAATTTTGTTCCACCGCCTTCCTTCGGTTTGCTAACAGGATATCGGTCAGCGGTATTTTTACCGGACAAACTTCCACGCATTTTCCGCAAAGTGTTGAAGCAAAACTCAAATGCGAAAAATCTTTGAATCCACGTAAGTAAGGCGTCAATACCGAACCTATCGGGCCACTGTAAGTTGTATCGTAAGTGTATCCGCCAATGGTTTTATACACAGGGCATCCATTCAAGCAAGCTCCACAACGAATGCACGCCAGCGATTCGTAAGCTTCGTCATCGGCGTACACATTGGTTCGTCCGTTATCGAGTAAAATAACTATCATTTTTTCAGGTCCATCCACCTCATTGTCTTTCCGCGGACCTGTAAAAATAGTGTTATAAGCCGTTATTTGCTGGCCGGTTCCGTGCGCTGCAAGCAAGGGATAAAATAATCCCAGCTGATTCATTTCCGGAATAATTTTCTCAATACCTGCCAACACAATATGCACTTTCGGGAAAGCCGTTGTCATTAAGCCGTTACCTTCGTTTTCGGTCACCGAAATGCCGCCTATGTTGGCAATCAGAAAATTAGCACCTGTAACTCCAACCTCTGCCGAAGTATATTTTTTCCGCAACCTCTGACGTACATATTCGGTCATTTCTTCGGGGGTGCTGCCGATAGGCGTGTTGAACTTTTCGTTGAAAAGCTTTGCAATGTCGCCTTTGGATTTGTGCATGGCCGGCGTTACAATATGGTAAGGTCGCTCACCAGCCACCTGTACAATAAATTCGCCCAAATCTGTTTCCACCGATTCGCAACCGATACTTTCGGCTGTATGATTCAGCTCAATTTCTTCGGTGGTCATCGATTTGCTTTTTACCAACAACAGGGCTTCGTTCTCGGTCAAAATCCGTTTTATACAGGCTGTGGCTTCTTCGGCATCGTTTGCCCAAAGTACTTCAACGCCACGGGATGAGATTTTTTCTTCGAATTCAACCAGATAGCTGTCCCAGTTTTGCAACACATCACGTTTGATCGCTGCCGCCTCCTGCTTGGCAAGTTCCACATTTTTGTAACGCGCCATTCCTTTACTCACCGCCGCATCGTAACGCGAGATATTGAACTGAATCGTTTTCCGATGACGTTCGTCGGAAGCGATTTTTTCAGCAGCGATTTTAAAGTTATGACTGTTTGACATTGACACTTCATCTCCTAAAGAGGGAACAAGAAATATTACTCGTGTTTTTAACTATATCTAAAATCCAAAATAATCGGATGTCCATCAGTATAAGAGACAAAACCAACCTGGTTCCCCCTCTCCATGAAGAGAGAGCTTAGGGGTGAGTTATTTCTTAATTTCAAAAGTAAAACTGCCAATCCGGCTTCCGTCCACAAAAAAGTCGGCACGATAGGTGCCTTTTTGCAGGATTTCCTCCACATTCCAGTAAAGTACATCCGTGATAGCCTCACCGGTGTATTCAAAGTCTTTTTTCGCAGAATAAGCGATCTGTTTATCTTCAAATTGAAAAACATTGGCTTCACTTTTAGTCATTACCTCATCGTCGGGACGGGTTATGCGTAAATAAATGGTTTTTTGCCCTGCCTGTGCAGTTATGTTTTTCGAAATGGTATAGTTGAATTGCAGATTGGCAACTTTTGAAAACCAGGTTGTTTTTCGGTTGCGGCTATTCAGGGTTTGCATACTGAAACTCGAAATGTCGAGTTTTGAAGCCCGCGTTACCACTTCATTTAAATTTTCTTTTTCCTTCGAGAGTTGCTCAACGGTTTGCGATGCTTCGTTGTATTTGCGTCGTACTTCAACGTTTTCGGTTTTCAACACCTTATTTTCGGCGTTCAACGAGTCGATCTGATTTACATAATGAATCATTACGCTGCGAACGGTTGCCAGTTCTTTTCTCAGTTCAGCAATACGGCGGGCATTAGTTGCTTTTGTTATTCGAAGTTCTTCCAAT
Organism: Bacteroidales bacterium; assembly: GCA_021371875.1. Classification (GTDB taxonomy): domain Bacteria; phylum Bacteroidota; class Bacteroidia; order Bacteroidales; family Paludibacteraceae; genus Paludibacter. Next base: position 64,246 of record JAJFVH010000120.1, on the reverse strand, counting down.
AGTTGTTGCACCTTCACTTTCTGATCGTTGAGTAACTTGAAAAGAGAATCGTTTTTTATATTTACGGAATAGCCATCGAACTCGGTGGTTAAATCCTGAAATTCACGTTCAACCTGCTCTTTTTCAAAATTCATCATTTCGGCCACTTCAGCAATCTCGGCTTCCTTTTCATTGGCTTTATTTATGAAATAAATAACAGCTACAATAAGCGCGATAATAATGGCAGAAAGTACAGAAAGAATAATTACATTGTTTTTTTTCATAACCAAGAGATATTTTTTCAAAAAAATATTGTCGTCAGAATTTATTTTTCATAATGCGTCTAAAACTTTTTCAAGTTTTATGCCACGCGAGCCTTTGATAAGGACATAACAATTTTTTATTTCATTTTTGCCTGTTAAATCAGTTAATAGCAATTCCGCATTGTCGTAGGATAAAAATGAATTTTCAGTATTTTTGAATCGTGGCCCCACTAATATCACTTTTTCGAAGTCATATTGTTTTAAAAGTTCAACCACAGTTTGATGTTCTAAATCACTTTGCTCGCCTAACTCGAACATGTCGCCCAAAATCAACACTTTGTGTTCGACATCCATCTGCCCGAAATTGGCGATAGCCGCTTTCATACTTGTCGGGTTGGCGTTATAAGCATCCACCACCAGCTTGTTTTTAGCGGTTACCGTTAATTGCGAACGGTTGTTTTGCGGAACGTATTTTTCGAGTCCTTGTTTTATTTTTTTTATATCCACTCCGAAAAATTCACCGATGGCCACAGCCGCCAAAACATTCTCGGCATTATAAGCGCCAATCAGTTTTGTACGTACATCGAAATCATTAAAGCAGTCGATAGTGCATTTCATATTCAGAAACGGTGAACATGAAGTTACACGGCCATATATGTAACAAACATCATTTTCGGGGTCGAGACTATATTCACGAATGCGGCTTACCTCGTCGAAACCGGCTTTTGCCGCCATATTCACCAAATGTTCGTTGTCTTTATTAATGAAAATAGCTTTGCCATGTTTAAAAATATAATCGTACAATTCAGCTTTGGTGCGTTTCACGCCTTCGAACGACCCGAAACCTTCGAGATGCGCTTTACCCACATTGGTAATGATGCCGTAATCGGGACAAGCAATCTCAGCCAAAGTTTTAATTTCGCCAGGGTGGTTCGCTCCCATTTCGATAACCGCGATTTGATGCCAGGGCTTCAGTTGCAACAAAGTGAGCGGAACGCCGATATGATTGTTCAGGTTGCCCTGTGTGTAAAGCACGTTGTATTTTTCTTTCAAAACGGTTGCAATCAACTCTTTGGTGGTGGTTTTCCCGTTGGTGCCTGTAATTCCGAGAATTTTAGCGCCCAATTGCCGGCGATGATGCCGGGCAAGTTGTTGCAAAGTTGCCAAAACATCCCCAACAAGTATATATCTTTCATCAACAGCGTATTCAGCCTCGTCAACCACAGCATAGGCACAACCGTTTTCCAATGCCGTTTTTGCAAAAACATTGGCATTGAAATTGTCGCCTTTCAACGCGAAAAACAGGGAGCCTTCGGGGCAGTTGCGGCTGTCGGTGCAGATAACCGGATGTTGTTGAAAAAGTGAATAAAGCTCCATTTTTATACAATCGACATTTTAAGCAAATTATACCGATTGCAAAAACTTGTAATTTATCGGCACCGGCATTAATAATTAAAGCACTTTTGGATTATTTTTATAATCGCAATTTGTTTTACCTGCAAAAATAAGCATAATAATATGATGAAAAGATATATGACTTATAATATTCACAAAAAAAGCTAAACACAAAGGAATGTGTATAGCTTTTTAATCCCAGAAGGAGTTATTTTAGAACTGGCAAAGAACTGATGCCGTCAATTGATTCCGCTTCAGTAAATAATCAGTTCTATGATCTAAATCGAGTAATCCCCAATCGTACCCCACTTTTAATTGAATATTTTGATATTGCACGCCACCGCCAATACCCAACTGAAGGTCAAAACGTGAAATGTCATTTACAGCATCATCGTCGGCATCTATTGCATACCTATCGATTGTAGTAGTAACCTCAGAACCAAGAACATTTGAAACATTTTTTGTTTGTTGAGCTAAGCCGATATTGAAATTCGGCCCGCCGAAAGCAAAGAGTTGTATGTTCTCGTCAATGGGAAAACCCAATTTCAAGCGTAAAGGGACGTCGACAAAATGTCCTGTATAGGTGTTCGTGCCTACAACACCTGGTTCCTTCTTCGTTAAATAGTTGTATAACACTCCGTATTGTAATGCTAACAAGTTGTTGCTTAACGACAATTCGGCGGCTGGACCAACCTGGAACCCGCTTATTTCATTGGCGCCCGATTCTTTTGAATTTATATATCCGGCCTGAATGCCGAACGATTGAGCAGCAGCATTTACTGAAAAAATCGCCAGTGCGATTAATAATCCGTGTCTCATAATTCTTTTCATAACGTTTTTTGTAGTTAATGATTTTATGTATATCGAATAACTCTATACAAAAACTTTGCCGTACTTGAAGAAAGAGTAGAAATGGGAGGATTAAAAAAATTAAAATTGATAAACTAATGATACATACCAACCACTTTGGTGCAGTATTTTACTTGTGTCAATTTTATTAATACTGTTGATACCGAAATCGTAACCGCCTTTTAACTGATAGTTTTTCCACTGCACACCGCCACCGACTCCCATTTGGAAGTTGATACGACTGATTAATGCGTTTTTATATAAGTCATTATCGCCGTAATTAACCGACTGAATACCGGTGTAAGCGCTCCATGCATCACTTAAATCAGCCTGAATCTTTTGTGGTTGTGCTAATCCGATATTCAAATTAGGACCGGCAAAGGCAAAAACTTTCAGATTTTTAGCGATTGGTAAGGTGTAAGTCAATCGCAAAGGTACATCCAGGAAATGTCCGAATGTTTTGTATATTACCGAGTCGGATGCGGAATAATTTTGAACTTTGTTGGAATATACCACGGAATACAAGGCTCCGGTCAGTAAACTGAAGTTGTGTTTCAGGTTGAATTCGGCAGTTGCGCCTAAGCGGATTCCGTTGAAGTAGGTTGTGCTGAATCCGTCACCATATTGTTTGGGACTGACGAAACCTGCTTCAAGCCGATAAGTTTGAGCATGTACGATTGTTACAGCGAAAATTACAGCAAAAAGCAAGCAGATTTTTCTGAAATTTCTCATTTTATAGGATGTATATTTGATTTCGTTCATTTCGTTACAAAGATAGATTTTTTAATTGATTTACAAATGAAAAAATCAGTTGTATACCCACAGATTACTTGTTTTTAACTCAAGGTCATCGAGCTGTTAAATTTTTTCAAAAAAATAAACGTTTAGCAGGTTTATTGCTAAACGTTTAAAGTCTGATGGTTTTTGTGGAGCTGGAGGGAGTTGTACTCCTTCAAATCCAATATGATTGTCAATACTTTATACCTGTCAAATCTGAAAGTCCACCGAGTTCTCCACCGAGAAAATAGACGGTCTAAAAATGTGGGAATATTATGTGTCAAAGATACGAATTTTATTTAGTATTGCAATGCGAACGGGTCTATTTTTTAGTATGGTATTGGGCAATAATATAGGAAGATAACTAACTTTTGGTATGCTCTTGCTGTCTGTTATCCTGTAATGAAGGGATGTACTTGTTCGGCTTTTAGTCCAGTGTATTGGCAAAATTCGTCAATGCTGACGAATTGGTGTTCCTGCTTTTGATAGTGATTCTTTATCTGTGCAAGCAAAGATCTGCCGTAACGTTCGCTTTTGCCGGTAATGCGTTGCACATCCTTTGGGTATATGCAAATACGTTTGACTTCCATAGTGTCATTGTTTTCAATGCAAATTTACAAATAATTATGTGTATAATGAAACCTTTTTAGGCAAAAACGGCATTTATAGACATTGCCGGAAGTGCCTATGCACCATAATAGTGTTCTCGAATATAATTTTGTCCATATAATTTTAAAAACATATTATTATGGCACAACAAAAAAGTATTCTAAAATTGCGGGGAACCATCGGTGGAATTTCATTCTATAAGTCAAAAGATGGTTATCTTGCCCGTGAAAAAGGTGGTGTGGACGCTTCCCGAATTGCGAATGATCCGGGATTTGCTCGAACCCGTGAAAATGGTGCTGAGTTTGGTAATTCAGCTTCAGCTGGTAAACTGTTGCGTGATGCCGTTCGGGTATTAGGCAAGGATGCATCGGATGGACGTGTAACTTCAAGGCTTACACAAATCATGGCTCAAATCAAAAACATGGACGAAGCCAATGCCAGAGGTGAACGGCATGTTGGCGAAGGGATGGCCAAAGATGAAGCTAAAGCTTTGTTGATTGGGTTTAACTTCAATGTAAATGCAGCTCTTGGTACCGTTTTGTACAAAGCGATTGAAGTGGACACTGCAACCGGTGAAATCAGTATTGCAGCATTGATCCCGCAAAAAGATATTAGTTTGCCTAGCGGGGCATCTCATATCATTTTGAAAAGCGGTTTTGCAAGTGTAAACTTTGTAACCGGTGAGTCTGAAATGACAGTTTCTGCTCCATTGCGTATTGCAACTGATGCCGCAGCTCAGGCAGTATCTTTAAAACCAGCCACTGTTCCTGCATTAGAAGGCACACACTTTATTCTGATTTCGATTGACTTTATCCAGGAAGTGAACAATGTCGACTATTCTCTGAATAACAATGCGTACAACGTGTTGGCTATCGTTAGTGTGGATTAAAAAACCCCCTAAAGTCCCCCTGAAGGGGGACTTCAAAAGAAGAATCTAAATTACAATTTAATTCGAGATTTATGGCAACAGAGAATAATCTAACAACGATTAACCCCAACAACATGAGTGTTGTTGAACGTGTAAAAGCTCCAACTCCAAAGTTTTTCAGGACCTTGCGTACCATTGGTTTGACATTGGCAGCCATTGGCGGAGCAATTTTGGCTTCTCCGATTGCACTTCCTGCCGGACTGGTAGCCGCAGCCGGATATATAGTATTGGCAGGTGGAGTGGTTTCAGCCGTAAGTCAAACGGCAGTTGATACAACCGATTCAAAAACAACAGAAAATGAAATTCCTTGAAACTAGCAATAACGGCAATGTGTATGCAGGTACTTTCGGCGGAATGCTATTATCAGTATTCAGCAATGTATTTGTTGAAGACCTGGTTAGAACTGTTATTCTTGCTGTTGTTGGCGCTGTTGTGAGTTTTGTTGTTTCGTTGGTTTTGAAGAATTTTATCCGGCGTAAAAATCGCTAAAAACTACTACTTTCCGGCGTGGTAACCTTTTGTAGTAGTATGGTCTCCCTCAAAAAGGGAGGCTTTTTTTATGCATATAGACGTTATAAATACTTGTAAAATAGCATTCGTTTTGCATTTGATATTAAAAGAAGATTTTGTTTGTATTGCTTTTCCATGGCTTCCAGACTGCGGAGAGTTGCCACTGCTTTATCGAACTGAGCCGGATTTTCATCTACCTTTTTTAATCCATCCGAAAGGCATGACTTTACATCCCGGAGAACTACAAACGGAATGACTGAACCCCTCAAAAACGGATAAAAAGCTTTTGACTGCCACAAGCTATATAATAGCCAGTAGATTTTTTCTTTTTCTTTTTCGCATTGAAACTGAATAATAAAGCAATTTGGACACGGATCAGAAAGCGGTTTACCACTATTATTTCCTTTGTTTAGGATAAAGAAATGAGGATTTCGGATTTTTTCTTTCTGGTTGTAAGACTTCAAAATAAAGGTACACATAAGCCAAATGATTAGAGGGTTAATACATGAGCTGCTGCCCCTGCAAATAATTTTTCCCCCCAGAAAAGAGAAAAAAGAAAAAAAGAAGAAAAAAAAGATATGCCTTTCCCAACAGCCAGGAGAGCGGCGGCTGTCAAGGTTTTTCGGCAAAATACTACACGAAGCGTAGCGAGGTGTGGAGATTTTGGCGAAAACCCGAAGGGCTTGACCTTTACTGCCGGTAAGCGAAACGGCTATCTTTGCATATTCATTTTTTTTCTGGAGAAATAGTATTTAGCTTCTTATCCTATTATTCCAAACTTTCAACATATTATTCGGGGCTAACTCTTCGCAGAAATAAATATATACCATTGGGTTAGCGTTGGAAGAGGGCTTGGGGAAAACGGAATGAATGGAACTTGTGAAATGGAAATGAGTATTTCCCGAAGCCGTGCGGTGCTGAGGTGTATGCTTGTAATGTAGGCAAAATGAAGTGTCGGGTTTCGCGGTGAGGAACGAACAAGAAGCCCAGAACGAAATGGAGCTGAAATGGAATGCATATACCGCAAGCACATGGATAATCAACTCGAAATATATTTATTTTCTGCTCAACTTATGGGTGGTGGGGTCTTATTGTGGCTTTCTTATATTGGCGGTACGCCTAAACAACTCACCGTTTAGGTGTAATAAACTTACCGCTCAGCCTGAAAGGCGCTTAGTTTCTTTGGGGTGGACTCGCCGCAGTATGAAAAATAGACCGTTGGAATTGCGTTGAAAAAGGGCATGGGTGGATTAGGCGTGTAATGGAACAGGCGTTGGGGAATGAAATGGAGCTTTACTGGCAGTTTGTGCGTGGATTGATTTGTACGAGGATTACAGCCGAAAAGCGAAATGGAATGACTGCGTGGATTGTGGAATGGAGCGACTAAACCACCTATGCTGTGGGGTGCTGAGGTGGGTGAAATGAACTGAACGCAATGTAGTGAAGGGTGGACGGCAGTGAGGAACGAACGCTGTCCCCCGAAACGTAATGAGAGAAGAGAATGAACCTACCGCAAGCACATGGAAATAAAACTCGACCTATTTTTTGATACTGCAACAACTAATGGGTGGTGGGGAACTCTTGAGGTTTTCGGGCAGCGTAGCGGGGCTAAAGCGTTGATATTGTGCGGCTATTATACATAATTAGGTTATATTTAACCCTATTGATTTGCCGTCAGGCAAGGGCTCGAATATAACTACATGTTATGTATAATAGCTTTGAGTTGTTTTTTTTCTGGCGCAAGTACAGCACGGTGGTGGCGGTTGGAGTGCAAACGTCTTTTTTGCCTTGTGGGTGGATTGGCTTATTGCTTTTTTTGAGGAACGAGAAAAAGCAATGTGCCAACTGTGGGTTGATTGCAAAAAGTGTGACAGAAAAAAACAACAGCGGGTTGATTGTGCGGAAGCAGACAAAAAGACCGTGCAAGCCCAGAGGAACGAGGGGCGGGGATTTTTGGCGGCTGGGGATTTTGCCCTGCGGAGCTGCCCGTAATGAACTTTCAGGCAAAGCCTGACCTTTGTTCTGATAACTTTGTAATGGCTCACTTTACAAAAGACCGCCAGCAGGTGGAACTTATAAAATTATATTTTTAAATTTAAACTGTTATTATATTTATAAAATTATTCCATAAAAGGATCTTTAATTCATCAACGTTAATACTCTTAAATAGAGCTAGGTTTTCAATTGTTTTTTTTATTTGAAATAATTGACTGTAATTAGAACTATCAATATTAACAAAAGGGCTATCTGTTTCAATAAGCAATTTATCATTAGGAATATTCGCCACAATTCTTATTCCTGATTCTGAATTCAGCATTGCATGATTAACCGAAAAATAATATCCATTATTAATTGCATTCTGTAGAACTTGTTTTGAACCAGAATACCAATGAAGTATTATTTTCCCATTAAATCTATCCCCAATTATTGAAACTACTTCAGCAGCTGCCATTCTTGAATGAATTGTCAATACCTTATTTCCATCATCATTGCAACGTGTAATCAATTCCTCAAAAAAAGAAATTTGAAGGTTTTTTGAATCTTTGCTTGTTTTCAAATCAATTCCAACTTCACCTATATATTTTACATCAGGCAATAGACTCCACATCTGGGGGATATATTTTTGATATTGATTTAATAATTCTGGGTGAAAGCCTAGCGCAACTCTAACATATTTATTATCAATTTCATTTTTTAGTTTCTCATACAGAGGTGGTAAATTTGTAACTGCTATTGTATATATCTTATTTAGTTCAATCTCGGTTAGAACTTCAGCTCTCGATTTTTGAAGATCTAAATGAAAATGCGTGTCATAAATATTAAGCATTGTATCTATCTAATAAAGTTTTCAACTCGTTAATTCCCCTTTCATAAACATCACAATAAGAATCGAGATTGTCTGTTAAGGGACCTGATATCTGTATCTTTAATTTGCTATCAATTTTCCTATTTATATAATCATTTATGCCGAGTTTAAAGGACCTTAAGTTTTCTGAAGCAGACTCATCAATAAAATCTTTATCTCTATAAAATGATTTATCAACACCATATGCATGTTCAATAGAAGCTCTTCGAATAAGACATGGCAAACAATTACCACAATGTGAAGGCTCTGCATCTCCAGAATATCTACCTAAATCAGGATGAGAGCATGACATTGTTTCAGAAACATTCAGCCTAATAAAGTCAGCATCTTTACATTCCACAATCATTTGTCCCTTTGTTTTAAATTGGTATGGATTATATAATTTTACCTTAATTCCAATGCTATTAAGTAATTGTTGAAACAATCCCATATAATACGGGTGTGTTGTTCTTGTACTACTACTTCCTAATCGAGTATTAGTAAGGGGGATATTTAACGAAATTAATCCGTTTTCTGGAATATAAAGGGTAATATCACTATTTATAGCTGAACCTAAAATTATTGCGTGTGCAAAAAACATAAAAGAACGAGTTCTTGTTGTATCTTCCATTATATCTTTCTTATTTGGTTTGACAGGAGAAGCATAAAAGTTAAAGAACTGATCGGGGGACAACTCATATTGAGAAATAAGTTTTTGAATTATATTATTTTGATATTTTATAACGCCTTTTCCTCCTCCATAATGACCTACAAACCAAACATCTTTTTCTTCGTTAAGGAGGTTAATAGCGCCAATAAAAGAATCTAGACCTCCAGAAAGCATACAAATTGCCTTAGGCTGATGTTTTTTCTTTTGACGTTGCATTCCCTTGTTTGCTTTTTCCTCTTTTGTATTGTGTTCTCTCTTTCTAAATTCAAATACCCAAATGTCACCACTTAAAAAAGTAAGCATTTTTTCTAGAATGGATTTATTTTCATTCCATTTTTCTAACTCTATAACTGGTATATACAGTTTTATTTTTCGAGCCCAAGCATCGTCTTCAACTTTGCGAATTATTCTTCTATCTGCATAATATACCATCAATGAAATATTAAACAAATCTAATGCTGAATTAGAAAATGGATTGCTTTGATACAGTTTCCTTTTTTCTTTATCCCAAAAATTATAATGATATTGATTCTTTGTAGTCAAATCGACAACAAATTCTGCATTTTGTATAGAGAATTGATCTTCCTTTTCAAGTTTACACACAATTTCTTTCATAATTGATCCTCCAAAACTTTATAACATAGTTGATATAACCCTTCTACTAAAACGTTTACATTATTTGTCTGCGAATTTATCAAAGTCAATGGTTTGTCTTTTAATATTGTTGTAACTTTAACTTCAATATACTCCTTTAGTTCTTTTTCAATTTTTGCAGCTGCTAAAGAGTTTTCTGAATTTACTTCAATTCTACTGCCAAGTTCATTTAATAGTCTTTCATAGATATATGTTTCGATATATTTAGTAATAAGTATATCTGCTATATTAGTATCTTTTGAGTCCAATAATGAAATATCTTTATTCTCATCATCAAACTTTTCATATATGATTGACATCGTATCAATTAATGCTTTTCTAGCTACTGCATCTTCATTGGTGTTTGGAATTGGAGCAATTGCATTAACAATATCGTTTAATATCTCTTTAGGTTTTCTGCCTTCAAAAGGTATTTGATAATCATTTAAAACTTGATTTATACCTTTACTGGAAACATTATTGAAGAAATCTCCAATATTTATTGTAGTTCTAATACCTGACTTTGCACTTCTTGCGGCATTACTTGAACCTCCATGACCTTTTACATAATCTCTTACAGCAACTTTTCTTCCATTGTTACCAGCATTACCTGATGCATAATGGGACATTGATTTTTTTGCTTGTGTCCATTTTGAATTTTGAGGTTCGTTAGATACTTCGTTAAGAGAATTTGTTTGTTGTGGCTCTGGTATAGGTTTTTTTTGTTCATCTGGAGATTTCTCATCTGGATTATTATCCGGTTTCTTATCCGGATTATCTCCATTATCAAAATCTGGTGGTAACAAAGGTGATCTGTTAGGACCTAAATACATACTTGATGTTCCCATATTATTAGAATTTTATGTTATCAATTTCACCCTCAATAGCACTCTTTAATTTAGTGTTTTCTTCTTTCCATTTAGTCACAATTTCAACAATTTTCACTTTATCATTTAATGTTTTTGCAAAAGATGATACAAGTGGAATAAATGAACTTTTAATTCGACTTGCTGGTATGTGGTCTAAGCTAGCAATCGTATCAATATTAAGTTCCTTTCTTGAAATGCTCCATTCAATAAATGACTGGAATATCCCTTTTTCAATAACAGAAGCTGTCTCAATTTTTGTTGCTAAAGATTTATGTATAATTGAAGACTCAAAATCTGATATATTAGCCGCATGCTTTATTGCTTCTTTTCTTGAAGTATCTCCTTGACTAAGTAAATCTTCCAAAACTTTTTCAGCCTCTTTACTTAGATTCTGTTGTTTTATAAATGCGGTATTTTTTAAGCTCTCTCTTGAGAAATAAAAATATGGTTTTAAATCTTCGTTAGAAAGTTTTGGTTCAATATTTAGCCAGTTGACAATCCACTTGTCATCTTTCCATAATTTCAATACATCTGCTTCATCCCACTCTCCATTCTCAATACTAATTATCTCCTTTGGTTTTCCATTCTCATTTGCTTGTAGTTCTGCAAGTCTTTTGTAGAAAGCATCTTTAAAATACTCAACGAGCATAATTTTAGCTAAAACTTTTCTGTCTAATTTAATTGTTCTAAATTCAGCCATTTGGGTTCTCAATTCTAAAGCATTTAGAAATCTTTTACAATGCCTTGGATTACCATTCAAACCTATAGCTAATACAGAAGATATTTGTTTTGATAATGAAATTGTATCTTTCAATTTATCTGCTAACTCAGGAGATTTTTCTTTTATTAATTCATATGTTAGTTCAAATTCTAGATAATTTTCTTGTTTCCCTTTGTAAATAATATCCATTATTGGACTAATATCTTTACCTAGGTCATTCTCAAATAATAAACACATTATATAAAATTGTACTTCCTTTTGTCCTAGTTGTGGTATACGAATTGGATATTGAATCAATTTTTCAAGATATTCTTTTCCAATATCCATTTGATTTCCTTCAACTTCTGGATATTTCATTTGTACTGCATATCTTATCTGACGTTCATCTGCCCCAATCACAAAAGATGTACCTTTTGCAAAAAGGAATAAACGAATAGCTTCTAGTGTTTCTAATATAGTTTCATGTTTACAGCGATCTAATTCGTCAATAAATACAACAAGCCTTTTAATTTTAGTTTGTTCTAGAAGCTTTGCAAAATCTGTATGAAATGACTTCACATTTTTTCTTACTTCTTTACTTTTAAATGCTTTAAGAACATCCTCTATTTCTGATTCTTTCGCGTCTTTAGCTTTTGAAACCAGATTATTTTTTACAGTTCCTATAGCAATATCGGTTAAGGTTAATGCACCCCCAGTTAGAAGAAAATCAATTCCATATTTTGCAATCTTACTTGTGAGTTTTATAAAATCAGTATTATCATACAGTGCTTTTAGAGAATCTTTTGCTTTCTGAGTCAACCTTTTTCTATTGCTTATTTCATCTAAGATTGTTCCAACTAATGCAATTTTTGCATCTTCATATCCTTCAAATAGCCAACCGTTAAACTTAACACATAAAACGTCACTATCTTTTGACAATTCAGATTGTAGCAAATCCATTAAAGATGATTTCCCACTACCCCAATCTCCATAAATTCCAATAGACGATGGTGTTAAACTTTCATCTAAAATTATATTTTTAGCTACATCAATTAAATAATCAAAATCCAATAAATCGATATTAGTTTCACTGTCTTTCCACATATATATTTATATTTGAATTCATTTATCAACCAAGTTTCACTCACCCCTCCACAATCTTCACTTCTTCTTCCGTCAAGTCATAGAGGGCATACACTATTCTCTCAATTTCCTTGTCGGTATCGTCTATTTACTTTTTAATTTATAGGGCTTTTGCTTTTTCCGTTGAAAAGAACTCTTCCCATTCGGCTTTGAGCGAGGGTGAGTTTTACTTTTTTCTTGCCAAGTTCTGCTATAAACTTTTGATAGGTTCGCATTAACCAGTTTTTAAGTTTGTCTATTAGCTCTTCTAATTGATTTATAGTTAATAAATTTAAACATACAAAACTACAAAATCCTTTTCACATTTCTATGATTTTATTAAATGTTTCTTGTTTGTAAAATTTCATAATGTATTTTTATTTTTTTTTTGGAGGCGACAATTGAGACATGGGGACAAAGTGAGGAGGTTAATTTGTATTTGCAAACCTTGACAGAATTCGTCGAGGTTTACAAATAGATTTTACGCATGCCCGATCACACAATAATCCTTTTTGGCGGTACGTTCTTTTACGTCGAGGTAATTATTCCGTCCTTTTTTCAAATTAAATTCAAGACTATTGATAGTTTATCAATCGTTTTTACTTATAAGAAACTAATAGTAATCTATTATATATACTCAGTAAATAGCTAATTATTCATTTGTAAAACAGATTATATTGTAATTTGTATTTCTGCAAGTAGTTGTACAATTGAATTAAATGTATTATTTTTGCATGAAATACTAATAAGTGCACGGTTTGAGAAACTAACAGGTGCACGACATGAAATACTAACAAGTGCTCAAAGCTTTAAACTGATAAGTAAACATGTTTGAAGCAGGGATTATAGGAGTAGTTTAAAATAGAAATTATTATGGCAACAGTACAAGAAAAATTAGCGGATTCACTGCAGGAATTGCAGAAACTTCAGCAAGGGAATAGTCATACTATTATTCGCTCATCGGATTTATCGAGGATTCATATCGTTCGACTGGTTGAAAATGGATTTCTTCAGGAAGTGATGAAAGGCTGGTATATTTCTTCGCGCCCTGATAGTACACCCGGAGATAGTACAAGTTGGTATACTTCTTATTGGCAATTTATTGCTGAATATTCCAAAGCAAGATTTAATGATGATTGGTGCTTAAGCCCAGATCAATCATTGTCGTTGTACAGCGGTAACAGAACTGTGCCGGCACAGACTATTATTCGTTCTCCGAAAGGTTCAAACAATATCATTCGATTGTTGCATAATACTTCTTTACTGGATATTAAAACCAGTATTGCCAATCCGGTTTATAAAGAAGCACAATTCGGGTTGAATTTATATAGTTTGGCCGATGCATTGATTGAGAGTAGTCCTGATTCTTTCCGGCTTGATAGTATAACGGCCCGAACCTGTTTGTCGTTGGTGCCGGATGTTTCAGATATTTTACGCAATCTAATTGACAAAGGGCAGACGACAAAGGCAGGAAGACTTGCCGGTGCGTTTCGCAATATCGGAAACACAGCCTTTGCTGATGAGATTATAAATACGATGAAAAGTTTAGGGTATGATATCCGGGAAGAAGATCCTTTTACAGATGAAACCAACATTGCTTTTACACGTGCTGCATCTCCTTATGTTGTGAGGTTGAAGCTTATGTGGAGTGCTATGCGTGAGGTGGTGATAGCCAATTTTCCACAATCTATCAACGTTAATACTGATATTGACGCTTGTATGAAGCAAATAGACGAGCAATATAAACTGGATGCTTACAACTCGTTATCAATAGAGGGTTATCAAGTGACCAACGATTTAATAGAGAAAGTAAGGAGCGGCAATTGGGAACCTGAAAGCGTAGCAACTGATATGGAGCAAAAAAATGCAATGGCCGCCCGAGGATATTGGCAGGCATTCCAAGCTGTAAAAGAAAGTATCGTGAAAATTATGAACGGTGAAACAGCGGGTGAAGTGGTAGATAATGACCATAGAGCTTGGTACCGGGAATTGTTTGCTCCAAGTGTTGTGGCTAGAATCCTAAAAGCGACAGATTTAGCAGGTTACCGGACTCAGCAGGTATATATCCGCGGATCCTTGCACACACCTTTGAATACAGAAGCTTTAAGGGATGCCATGCCTGTTTTGTTTGACCTATTAAAGAATGAACCGGAAGCAAGTGTTCGTGCGGTGTTGGGACATTTCTTTTTTGTGTATATCCATCCATATATGGACGGTAACGGACGTATTGCCCGCTTTTTAATGAATACGCAACTTATATCGGGTGGTTATGACTGGACAATTGTACCGGTTGAGAGAAGGGCTGAATATATGGCTTCTCTTGAAAAAGCAAGTGTGCATGGAGATATAAAGGATTTTACGTTGTTTATAGCATCTTTGATTCCTACAGCATTGGAAAAAGGAAATATTAAGTAAATGGAGCAAAATATCGGACAAAACATGTCAATTCCTTTAAAACGAATTATTATAATGGCTGCGATAATTACCGGTTTTCGGATATTATAGCAGTCAAAATATATTAAAAGATTGTTTTATTTTGAAGTAGACAATGGGGACATGGAGGACAAATTGCACTTTGTTAATTTCAGGTTATTATTGCAGCTCTAATACTTGTTTGTTTAATTTTTCATTTGATAGAAGTAATTTCTTGCAATAAATACCGATTGACGGTACTCATCGCAAATAATCTATCTATTTTTTTTATTTAAAATAGCGAATTTTCTAATTTTATAGATAGTATCAGGTAAACTTTTATTTTATCAACTTTCCTTATTGTGATAATTTTGAATGTGATATTTTTTTGATCTATCAAACTCTATAAATTGGCAATAATTTAGATTTACTGCCATTAATTTGGGTACGAATTAGGAAATATAACCCGTAGTGCATTTAGACTACAAGAGATTTAATGTTGTTTATATTTCTATTTAAAAGTTTGTTTATCATTTGAATAACTGTCAAAGCAGTGATTTTAGATAAAATTCTGTTTTTGTATCCGTCAAAAGACTTAGCGTAGTTTCGACGAATCAAGAACTGGTCACAAAGTTGAGAAAAGAGCGTTTCAATACGTTTTCTTGTTTTTCTAAACAGATAAGGTTGTTTTTCATAATCGTGTTGATTAACGCGCATTGGCACTTCCAATTTTATATTATTAGAGGTGAATAAATCTAATTGATAATCAGCACTTAAGTAGCCTTTGTCTCCTATTAAAACACAAGAAGAAAGATTGGTTTTTATGTTTTTCAAATAATGTATGTCATGTACAGCAGCTTGGGTCAGCTCAAAGTTTGAGAAAACGCCACTAGCGCTACATACAGCATGTAATTTGTAGCCATAAAAATGCAATTTCTGACTGGCACAATATCCTTTGGACGGGCTGGTTAAGTAATCTTCTTTACAGATTGTTGTTCTGGAAGATCGAGATAACTTACATATTTCCAATGGCATACTGTCAACTATAAAATAATTTTCAGTTCCGGTCAGTTTATCCGACATCGCTTTGCGGATTCGCTCTTTAATAAAAAATAATTTTCGTCTCCGACGATTATATACACTTCGTTCAATGCGTGAACTTAGTGAGCTTGGCAAAACTCTAAATAATTGATATTCAGAATCTATACTTAAAGACTCTGCTGTCAAATCAACAGCAATTAGTTCAATATCGCTCAAACGTGGACGACGAATTTGATTCAGAAAGTTACTTTTTGTCTCAAATTGTTTTAATATATCGAGAATTTTCTCGTACTTTGTATTAAAGTTGTTCATTATATTTAATTGATTGGTAGTCAAACAAATATACGGATTTTTTCCGAAATGAACAACTTTTTTTATTGCTTTTTTATAAATGCACTACGGGTAAATATAATAAAAAGAACGCTTTTTGTCTGTCAATGACTTACACTTGTCTGCTAAACTTTCAGGTTTAAATATACATAAATAATTTGAAATATACAAGTACCATATTTTGAAATATTTATACATTGTTCAAGGTGCAAGTTTCTATATATAGAAACGCTTGCACCCTGCACTAAATTTTGAGAAAAAAAACAATTAAAAACTCATAAAGTTTTCACATTGCTAGGCATATTTTTGCCACAACAGTTACGCTCACCAATGGCGTTCCTATTGAAAGTGTATCTAAAATGCTCAGACATAAAAATCTGCATACTACACAGCATTACACAAAGATTCTTGATTGAAAAGTTAGTGATGAAATTAAGGCTCTTAAAGTAAAGTTTGGAGGCGGTGAGTAAATGGCTGATAAATCAAGCAACAATCTCATAAATATTACATGAATACATATATTTGTTCCATATCAAATCTAAATATTATATTTTTATTGAGAAATTTGAAAGCTAAACCTCATAAATCTGATTTGGTTCTATTTTTTTTCAAACTAATTTATTGGAAGGTGTATATTCAATCAAATATATATCTTTGTGTAAAATAATTTTTTTATGAAACGATTTTCTTTATTTTTTATTTTTAATTTTTCAAGTTATTGCCTTTTAATAGCTCAAATCTATGTTAATCCTGTAAAGAAAAATTTGGCCGATCCATATATTTATTATGAAAATGGACAGTATTATGCCTATGGCACTGATTATTCATGGGCTGGTTTTTGGGTTTATAAGTCAACTGATTTAGTCAACTGGGACAGTGGCCACGAGTGCTTGAATAAAAGTAAAGGCAATTTTGGTACTGATAATTTTTGGGCACCTGAAGTAATAAAAAAAGGTGATTATTATTATATGTTTTATGCTGCCGATTATGGACTTTGCGTTTCAAGAAGTAGTTCTCCCGAAGGTCCTTTTTATGCTTGGGGTTCAAATAAAGGATCTCTTCGTACTAATGCTGAAAATCAAGGACAATGGGCTATAGATCCACACTATTTCAAAGATAACGATGGGAAAGAATATCTTTATTATGCTCGAGTAGGAGGATATGGTATTTGGGTTGCTGAACTTAGTGATGACTTTACAAATATTTCAAATGATACTTTTTGTTTTAGTGAAATAAGTCAAAGAGAAGATTGGGTTTTTGATGATAAAGAACTTACGAATGAAGCTCCTTTTTTAATAAAAAAAAATGGAACATATTTTTTATTTTATTCAGGTAATGGGTGGTGTGATCATTATTCAGTAGGTTATGCTACGGCTCATAGTCCTAAGGGTCCATGGGTAAAATATAATGCAAATCCTATAATAAAAGAAAAGAATGGACAAACAAATGTTGGAGGGGCATCTATAATATTTTCACCTGATGCTACTCAATTATATTTAATTTATCATAGAGATGTAACCCCCAATATTCCTTGTGGAGCTAGAGACATGTGTATTGACTCTTTAAACTTTAAAAATGGAGTTTGGAGCATCCCTGCTGGACCATCAAACTCAGCAAATCCTTATCCCTCTTCGAATAATAGAATAACGCAAACTGTTTCTTTTGATTCAATACCAGATTTAAATCTAAAAGATTCTTTGAGTTGGAAACTTTCTGCAAAATCTTCTTCTGGTAATAAAGTAAATTTTCGAATTGAAAAAGGCCCTGCGATAATAAAAAATGATACATTATTTAGTGTTGGCCAGGTTGGAAAAATAGCTATAATCGCGTATCAAATTGGAGATACAACAGTTACAGAAAGTGAAGTCTCAAGGAATCTATTTATAACAACTAATTTTGCTCAAGGTGGAATTATTAAGTATGCTGTTAATTCGGGTAACACTACTCAAGGGTATAGATTTTTCAGTCCCGATTTATATTATACTGGAGGAAATTGTTGGACACTAAAAAAAGCTCCGGATACAACTGGAGTTATATTTCCTGCAGACGTTGAAGTATATAAAACTATACGATATGGAAATTCTTTTTCTTATTTTTTTGACAGATTAAAAGCAAATAAAAATTATCTGGTTAGATTTCATTTTCAAGATGAACTTTTTGCGGTAGAAGGATGCAGTGATAATATAATTGTAAATCAACAAACCATATTATCTAATTATAAAATACTTGAAACTGTTGGTCCAAATAAAGCTATTATTAAAGAATTTATAGTAAAAAGCACGAACCAAGGTGAAATTAAAATTGATTTTACTACAGCAAACAAAAATGCAATAATTTCAGGAATTGAAATCATTGAAAATGGAAATTTCACATCAAAAATTGAGTCAGTTTATGAATCCCCACTTTCTATATTCCCTAACCCGCTATCAAAAGGTGAAAATTTAAAAATAGAAATTAATTCTTTAAATATAGGTGATAGAATTAACATATTCAACCAACTTGGTCAAGAAGTTTATAACATAAAATTAAATAAAGCGAATAGTGTTATAAATCCTAATCTACCCACAGGTATTTATATAATTCAGTTGATTGATAATGGTAAAGATTATTATCAAAAATTAATTGTTAAATAAGATACCTTTCAGATTGATAATATATTTAAATATAAGTCAATTACATTGGGACGTTTTTTTTATATTCATCGTTTATAATTAAAATTATAGTTCAGGAATCACAAAATAAATTAATCTTAAATTTATCACGCAATGAATAAACAAATTTTATTTTTACTCAGTTTTATCATGTTATCTATGACTGCTTTCCCGAGGAAGATAAATGGAAAGGTGGTTGAAAAGGGAAATATACCTTTACCTGGGGTTAGTATCAAAATTGAAAATAATGCTGGAGGTACAATTAGTGATATTGATGGAAATTTCGAATTAGATGTACAAGATAATAGTACTCTTATTTTTACATATATTGGTTATAGTATGCAAAAAATACTTATAGGCAAACGAGATTATATTAAAGTTGAATTAGACCCTTCCTCAAAGCTTCTTGATGAGGTTGTTGCAATCGGTTATTCAACAGTTAAGAAAAAAGATTTGACTGGAGCAGTAAGTGTTGTAAACATGAAAGATGCAATAAATGGGAGCAAAAATAGTATTACTGATGTTCTACAAGGTAGAATTGCAGGAGTTTCTGTTAAGACATCCGCAGCACCTGGCGATAAAGGACAAATTTTTATGCGTGGTGTAGGAAGCTTTTATACTTCATCTAACCCATTATTCGTAATTGATGGAATCCCTACCGACGATTCAAACAGTTTTAATCCAAATGATATTGAAAGTATTCAAGTTTTAAAAGATGCATCGGCTGCTGCAATTTATGGTTCTAGAGCATTTAATGGAGTTATTATAGTGACGACAAAACAGGGGAAGAAAGGGGAAAAGAAAATTGATTTTACATATCGAACAAACAATCAAATTGTTCAACGTCCATTCGAAGTTATGGAAACCGAAGAATGGTTGAAAATGCACGAGGCCCAATATAAGAATGCTTATGGTGCTATTTATTTAAAAAAAATGCCAATAGTCAAAGATAGTACTGTCAACACAGATTGGTACAAACAAGCACTTCAAATTGGGACACAGAATGAATATGATTTTGCAATTAGTGGTTCTTCAAAAGATCAAGGATTTTCGTATCGTGCATCAACAAATTATTTAAAACAAAATGGAATTGTAATTGGTACAGATTATAGTCGTTTTAACGCACGAATAAATACTACATGGGATAGTAAATGGTTCAAATTGAGCGAGAATTTGTTGTTCTCGAATTCTCAGGCTGGTACTGCCGGAGGCGGCGGAGCTTGGGCACAAGCAGCTGGTTTACCTCCTACATTGCCGGTTTATGATGTAAATGGTAATTATGCATTGGGTGATGCAAATTCTATTAAAGAAATGACTGGAAATTCAAATTTGGTAGCTCAAAGAGATAAAACATTTAATATGAATAAAAATTATCATGTAATGGCATCAGTATCAGTTGAAGTTCCATTTACAAGTTGGTTAAAATATCGTTTAAATTTAGGAACAGATTTGAATTTTAATATTAATAATACTCAATCCAAAGTTTTAAAAACTAATTTACGAGATTATGACCGTTCTTCAATTTCAGATTTAAGAGGAATTAATGAAAACTATTTAATGGAACACCTCTTAGAGTTTAATAAAACTATTAATAATAATTCAATAAATGCATTGGTCGGTTATACAGAACAATATTTTAGTTATAATACAACCAACATTGTTATGAATGATGTTTTAGTTGACCAAAATGGAAAGTATTATTTTACATTAAGTAATGCAACTTCGGTGAATAATACATCTCAGGATATTGAGATTAACACATTACGATCTTATTTAGGTCGTATCACTTATAATTATGATCAACGTTACTATTTTACAGGAAGTTTAAGAACTGATGGTTCAAGTCGTTTTAGTATAGCTAACAGATATGGCTATTTCCCTTCAGTCTCTTTGGCTTGGAGAACCAGTAAAGAGAAATTTTTCAATATCCCATTTATTGATGATTTCAAAATAAGGGGAAGTTATGGGGAATTGGGAAATCAAGAAATTGGGAATTGGTTATATTCACCTTATCTTCAGTCTAATTTGATATATATGTTTGGGAATAATGAGAAAATAGATTATAGTGGAAAATCGGACCAAACAATTGTTGATCAAAATATAAAATGGGAACAAAAAATATCATCAAATATCGGTTTTGACACTTACTTGTTTAACAATAAATTGGGGATTACCTTCGATTATTACTATAATAAAAATGTTGACTTATTAGCTTACGTTTCTATACCATATTATACGGGTAATACACCCGCCAATTTGGATCCATATTCAAAAATAATGACAAATGCAGGATCTGTAGCTAATAGTGGATTTGAATTGTCCATCAATTACAAAGAAAAGTTTTCAAAAGACTTTTATTCTGATATAACGCTAAATTTATCAACAGTAAATAATAAAGTTCTTGCATTGGGAGGTACTAATACTTATATCCCAGCTGATGTTGCTTTTAATGTATTGACTCATACAGAAGTTGGACGATCCATTGGAGAATGGTATTTATTGAAATCAAATGGAATATATCAAGTGAATGACCCTGATTTAAATAAGATAACTGTCTTGGGTAAAAAAGCCATACCTGGGGATTACAAATATATTGATATGAATGGTGATGGAGATATAAATGATCAAGATAGAGTCTTCTGCGGAAGTCCATGGCCTACAATGGAATATAGTTTACAATGGAATTTGGGATATAAAGCTTTTGATTTATCAATGTTTTTATATGGAAATATAGGAAGAAAGGTTTATAATTCATTAGAATATAGCCTTACAAATACATCTTCTGTGGATGGAAATTTCAAAAGAGGGTTATTTAATGTTTCTTGGTCACCTGAAAATCCGAATAATAAATATTCATTACCAAGGGCAGGAAGTTCGATAATAAGTTATACTGACAGATATTTACAAGACGGATCTTTTCTTCGATTTGGTAATATCCAATTGGGGTATGATCTAAATTCAATAAATATAATAAAGAAACTTAATATTAATAAGTTTAGAATATATGTTTCAGCTGAGAATATATTTACAATCACCAATTATACTGGTTGGAATGTAGATTTCAAAGGTTCTTTACCATTTCTTTATGGTTATGATGGAAATACATACCCGGTTCCTTTAAATATTCAAGGCGGTTTTCAATTTTCTTTTTAATGTACAAACAAATATTTAACAATACAATGAAAAAGTCTATATTTTTATCAATTTTTATCACTTTTTTGATGTTTAGTTGTAGTGATGCAAATTTCTTTGGTAATAATTTCTTAGATGTCCCAAATCCTAATAAATTGACATCAGAAGATTTTTATAAATCTCCAGCTGACGCATGGTCAGGAGTTGTCGCAATTTATAACACTTTACTTCTTGAGGGAACTTATAGAGAGTGGTTTATTATTGAAAACGAAACAAGGTCAGATTTAGGTATTATGACCTTAAATTGGTGGCCAGATTGGGAACAATATTGTCAATTTATTATATCAAATTATGGTTGGTGTTATGAAACTTGGGGCGATAACTTCAAAGGAATCCAAAAAGCAAATAAAGTTTTAAAATATGTTCCAGATATTAATATGGATAATGATATCAAAAATCGATATATATCTGAAGCCTATTTTTTTCGAGCATTATTTTACTATAATATTGTGATAATTTATGGTCGTCCTCCTTTGATGTTGATTCCATCTATCGATGGTCAAGAAAAACCAACTAATGCGACACCAGATGAAATTTATGATCAATGTATTTCCGATCTAAATTCTGCCATACCAAATTTGCCATGGGATGTTTCAACAAATGAAACTGGTCGTGTCAGAAAAGCAGCAGCATATGCTCAACTGGGGAAAATGTACCTCCTAAAGCATGATTATTTAAAAGCGAAGGATGCATTTTTTGCTATTATAGATTCAAAAAAATATGGCCTAGTTGATGATTTTACTGATAATTTTACTGACAAAAATGAATATAATAAAGAATCAATCTTTGAAATAACATTCTCAAATCAGAATAATACTTCTTTTGCGGCAAGATATACCTCAACTCAAGCGACTGGAGAAAGATCTGCAGAGGATTTTGCTCCCTTAACAGTTGGTGGGAATTCCGATGTAAGACCTTCAGCATTTTTTATGAATGAATTTACTGATCTTACGGTTGATGGGAAACATGATCCCAGGAAATTAATGACGCTCTTATGCGATACTTCTCAAGTATGGTATGGTAAGTCTTTTAAAATTTTAGGAGGAAGCACCGATACAATTGGTGGAAAAATTCCTGAGATATGGTACAAAAAGTACACTAATGGCTATCACCAAACTAAAGAAGATGAAAATTCGCCTATTAATCGTCGAATCATCCGCTATGCAGATGTGTTGCTAATGTATGCTGAATGTTTAAATGAACTAGGGCAAACCCAAGAAGCATACAAATATATTGATATGGTAAGAGCACGGCATAGTGTTAATGTTGTTCCATTGACAATTGCAAAACCAAGCTTAACTCAAGATCAGATGCGTTTACAAATTGAACATGAACGTATAGTGGAATTAGGTGGAGAAGGTCAGCGTTGGTTTGATTTATTACGTTGGGGGTACTTAGATGATCCAAACAAGGTTGATATTTTGAGAAAAAGAGACTATGAATTTAATAAAAAACCATTTAGACCATCGTTAGATAAATATAAACCTATTATTCAGACAGAAATTGATTTAGATCCGAATCTCACTCAAAATCCAGGGTGGTAAGTAGATTTAATTGACAATATAATTTATAAAAAATCCCGGTAATTTTTTTGCCGGGATTTTTTATAAATTTATCAAGTTGATTGAAATTAATTATAAAATAAAGAAAGAAAAAATTCACTTATGGATTTTATTTTCTTACACCTTAAAATCAAATCCTAATCATTTTTTTTCTAAAACATAATAATATATAATTCGCATCTTCAAAATCTCAATTGACTTTATTTTGTCAAGTTTTATTTCTTTATTTGTAACAGTTTATAATTTCTATTCAAAATAAAAAATCATGCCGCAAGATTATTTTATAATCGTTAACAATGATGCAAAGATATTTGATGCTTTACCTGAAGTTAGGAAACATGTTTTAGACAAAAACTACTTGTCACCATATCCTTATATACTTGAATTTGCTAAACAGAAATTTTCAAAAATCAAGAGAGGCTCCCTTGACTTACATATAAATAAGGGTATTGAGTTTTGTTATGTTCATAAAGGGAAATATGAATGGGTGGTAGAGGATAAAACTTATGTTCTTTTCCCGGGTGATGCTTTTATTACTTGTCCATGGGAAAATCATGGAAGTAAATCGGGTTTTTTAGATTTAGGTATTCTTTCTTGGATAATTATTAAACCAAATATCTTTAGCAATAATGAGGATTTGGACCTTGGATATTGGTCAAAAATACCTTTAAATGAACAACGTGATATTGGTAATATTCTTAAACATAAATCTTGTCACGTGTTTAGGGAATCAAAATTATCAGATTTGTTTTCAGAACTTTTCACTGAATTAATTAAACCAACTATTGGAAGCTCAACAAGGGTTGGTAATTGCATAGAAGAACTCTTTATTCATTCGGTAAGAGGTTTTACTAATTCTATTATTGAAAAAAAATGTGAGAGAGAATTTTCAATTGAAAAGTTAAAAGACTTTGTATTACAAGATATTAGTCGCGCTTGGACAATTGAAGAAATGGCTGAACATATGAATTATGGTATTACAAGCTTTATAGAACACTGTAAGAATAATACCGGTCTTACTCCAATTAATTTTCTGATTGAAATGAGAATTCTCAAATCAATTGAGATGATAAAATCATCTAATGTATCCCTTACTAACATTTCATATGATTGTGGATTCTCATCAATTCAACATTTTTCCGATACTTTCAAAAAACATACGGGTTTTTCGCCGAGTCAATATAAACAACTATTTCAAATTCAAGTGAAAGACTTACAAATGACGATCGAATAATAAAAAAACCAACCATTTTTGGCGTCATTACCTTTTTATATAAGAACTCATTTTTGTGGCTTTTTTCTCCACACCTCATCCATCTCCTCTAGTGTTTTCCCTTTTGTTTCTGGCAAAAACTTCAAGCAGAACAAAAACCCAAATACATTCAGTATACTAAATATAATAAAGTTGAAACTTGCTCCAATTTTCAGCAAACTTGGTGATATTAGAACAACAAAAAAAGTTGCCAACCAAAGTGAAGCGGAAGATATACCCATAGCTTTTCCTCTAATTTCTGGTGGAAACATTTCTGAAATTAATACCCAAACAACAGGACCCAAAGTAAACCCGAAAGATCCAATATAAATCATAATTATAATAAAGATGAAAATACCACTCTGTGGATTATTGAAAACAATCGATAATATAAGCAGTGATACTGCCATCAACGCCGTACCCATAAGCATTAATAATCTTCTACCCATTCGGTCAATTAATAAAATCGCAATTATAGTTGACAGGAAGAATACCAGTTGTACAAAAATCGCATTAAATAGACCATCCTCTAATTTTATACCTGCCATTAAGAATATTTTTTGCATATAGGGAGTGACATTATTAATCCCGCAAAGTTGTTGCAAAAAAGCAATACAAATACCTACTAAAAGAATTGGTAAATATGTTTTACTTAAAATCTTTTTATAGGACAGATTAAAAGAAGTTTTTTCTTGAACAGATTTTTCAATTTCTTTCATCTCATCCTCAATTTTTGTTTTAATAGGTTGTGTTCTTTGTAGAACTAACTTTGCACGACTTATATCTTTTCCAAAAATGATTAACCAACGTGGACTTTCTGGAATAATGAATAATAAAAGAAAAAATATAAGAGCAGGAATAGCCGCAGATAGAAACATATATCTCCAACAATTGCTATCCAAATTATTAACCCCTAGGTAATAATTGCTACAACTAGCAAAAAATATCCCCATAATAATAGTTAATTGATTGATTGAAACTAACCTCCCACGCATGTTTTTTGGAGCAATTTCAGCTATATACATAGGGGAAAGTATTGATACAGCTCCCACAAAATATCCTTGTATAAAGCGAAAAATGCTTAAATATATTGCTGTTGAAGCAAAAGCAACTCCAAAGGCAGTAACAATTAGAAAAAAAGAACAAAAAAGCATAGTCTTTTTTCTACCAACTAAATCAGCAAGTTTAATGATGGTAAATGCGCCAACCATTGCACCTAATTCAAAAACAGCAACAACCCATCCTAGATTAAAACCTGAAAGAGAAAATTGCTTTTCGATATAAGGAATTATTCCAGTTATTATTCCAAGATCGAATCCAAACATCAAACCACCCAAAGAAACGATAAAACAGATTATGTAAACAAAATAAATATTCTTTTTTTCAGTGTCCATATATTTGTTGATTTTAAGAAGTTTTTAAGGCATTCTGATAATTTTACTAACATTTTATCAAGATATATAAAAAATTATATTGAGATATTATTTAGGCTCCATGAAAATTAAATTCTTCGATTATCATAATTTATTAAACAAAGGTATTGATTTAATTATAGCTATTTAGTGATCTGAAGAATTTTAAATTTTTATTAGATGGGGCTTTTATATTTATATTATAATACAAAGTTAGTTCATTTTGAAAAAAAGATAATATAAAAAAGGCAAAGTCTATTATAAAAACCGACTTTGCCTTTTAATTTTATAAATTATTTCAAAGAATTATTTTCTGTGAGATAGTCTCTCCTTTGACATTAACTTTTACTACATAAACTCCTTTTAAGAATTTATTAACATCTATATTCATCTGATTATTGTTTATTCCAGATTTTGAATACACTGTTTGACCATTAATATTAAAAATATCAACATCTGCAATTTTACCATTAAAAGATTCTATTTTGATTTGATTGTTCTGCATTTTAATAACTTTAACTCTATTATTTATTGTAATGGGTGATACATTAGTCGCCACATCTGAATAAATTTCAATAGCATAAATTGTAGCTAAATTGACTTTAGGGACAAATGTTATATCAATATTTCCATTAGCATCGGCGGCAATGTCTGGGTAATCTCTCACCACCGCTAAATTATCATGATTGCCTGCTTCTTTGTAAATATCAAAATCAACATCTTGATATTGCCCCTGCATTTTAACATCCATTAAACGCTGTCCCAATAATGTGCCTACAGCCTCAGCCCAATGGAGCCTTACCATATAGTTTCTCCCTGATACTAATCCTGTAATTTTATACTCGGTATCACCAGACCATGCAAAACGACAGTATTGATAAACTCTAGATGGGGCAGCATTTGTAACTCCATTAGTTGACATCTGATTATCACTTACTCCCCAATACCAAAGTGCATCTCCTTTTATAGCAAAAGTATCTGGAACAAACCCTTGAATGGCTCCATTTGTTTGATCTGGATCTTGAGCATTGGCACCTCTGAAGCCACAGTTTATTTTCCAAACAGGATATTTATAACTAGTTGGAACAACTGGTGGTACTGCAGAATAAATTTCAATTGCATATATTACTGCAAGTTGTGTTTTTTGAACAAATAATATATCAATTTTGCCATTTGCATCAGCAGCAATATCATCATAATCTCTTACTACAGCTTTATTTGTTAAATCGCCGGCTTCTTTAAAAATATCAAAATCAACATCCTGATATTGATTTTGTATTTTAATATCCATCAATCGTTTCCCTTCTGCATTTTGAGCATGCTCTTCAGCCCAATGTAATCGTACACGATAATTTTGGCCAGGCACTAATCCTGTAATTTGATACTCAGTATCACCAGACCATGCAAAACGACAATATTGATAAACTCGAGAAGGAGCCGCATTTGTAACTCCGGCAGTTGACATTGTATTGTCTGAAAGACCCCAATACCATAACGCATCTCCTTTCACAGCAAAAGTGTCAGGTACAAATCCTTGAATAGCTCCATTTGTTTGATCTGGGTCTTGAGCATTAGCACCACGAAAGCCACAATTAATTTTCCATACAGGATAATCATAATTAGCTGCATAAATCATGCTACAAAAAATGATACTCATTAAAAAGAATGTAAGTTTTTTCATAAAATTTAAATTTAATTGTTTCTAAATATTAGATTTAATATGATGCAAAGTTGCAATATAATTTATTCTGACTGTTCTATAAAAAAACGTTGAAAAAAAATGAAAATGTTTTTTTATTTGACTTTCTATTCTTTGACAGTTTTTCGCAAAAATACTGTTTATCGAGCTTATATTTTCTCACCTTAAAAATTAAATTTTTATTTAACTTTTTGTTCGATTAACAATCTAATGCCTACTTGAGGTTGTTGATTTGTTTATTATTTTAAAAATTGAAATATCGTAAAGCTGTAACAGCAGAAATTTTAGAAATTATTCGGCTTGAAATTCCTGTAACTGTTTTTGCGTAATTTCTTTCCAAAAGAATTGATCGCCTAGTTGAGAGAATAAAGTTTAAATAAGTTTTCTATGTTTTCTGAATTCAGGTTCAAATTTTTGTTTATCAAGTTGATTCTATTTTAATGAGTTTCAAGTTTAATATGAAACTCCTCGAAACCTGGACATGAAGTTAAGTTAGAATTCTATTATATTTCAAAGTAATATTTATAAAGTCATTGAGTAAAGAATGTTTTAATTTTGTCGAATAATTATACGTATGCTATCGTGTATAATTAAACTCAATTAATTACAAAAATTCTATAAAATATTATAATCATGTCATTTACCTCAAGAGACAGAGACTTTTCAATGGAACAAACTGCAGCAGGGTTAAGCAATACGCATGGAATTCCATCATCATTTAAGGTCACTAAAAAAGAAATAGAAATATTACAAGAACTTGCTTACCAAATAAAAGAATTAGCTAATCGCCCAATTGAGGAGGAAAAGAAAAAGTTATGGACAGCACATAATGATCTTCAATCTGTTAGACCGTTGGTATTTTGTGACCCGGAAAATGGTTGGAATGAAATTATTACACAAGACCAAATAAAATGTAACGATCCACTTTTACGTGTTTGGGAAATGTCATTACGTAAAGAAATCTTTTGGGGGAAAGAAATGAAAGATGATAAAGTAATTGAACCTATATTTTATGTTCCTTACTATTATAATGATTCTGAGTATGGACTAAAAGAAATCAAAGAACAAACATGTGAAGGTGGGTCATTCCACTATTTATCTCCAATAGTGAATTATGAAACTGATTTTCAAAAAATAACCAATCCGGAAATTACAGTTGATTATGTGAAGACAACAAAAATTATTGAACTCGCTCATGAAATTTTTGATGAAATTTTAGAGGTTAAATTACGCGGAATTTGGTGGTGGACATTAGGGATGACTTGGGATTTTATAAAACTACGGGGATTAGAAAACTTTATGATGGATCTAATAGTTTATCCTGATTGGGTTCATAAAATGATGAATTTTTTGACAGAATCAGTTCATAAAAAGTTAGACTTTTTAGAAAATAATAGTCTATTATCATTAAATACTGGTGGCACTTATGTTGGTTCTGGGGGATTTGGTTGGACAAATCAATTACCCAAAGAAATATCTTCAACTCAAAAGGTTAAAGTTTCCGATATGTGGGGTTTTTGTGAAAGTCAGGAAACTGTTGGAGTATCTCCTGAGATGTTTGGTGAATTTATTTTTCCGTATCAAAAGACAATATTAGAACGTTTCGGTCTAAATTGTTATGGTTGCTGTGAACCGCTTGACCCACGTTGGGATTATATAAAACAAATACCTAATCTTAGACGAGTTTCCGTTTCCCCCTGGGCAAATGTTCCTTTAATGGCCGAGTACTTGGAAAATAATTTTGTGATGTCTTTAAAACCTAGTCCAACTCCATTGGCTAATAATTATATAAATGAAAATGAGATTCGTATGGATTTAGAGAAAAAATTAAAAGTAACAAAAAATTGTCGAGTGGAACTAATTATGAAAGATAATCATACTCTTGGGAATAATCCATTAAATGCTACCAGATGGTGTGCAATTGCGCAAGAACTTGTACGAAACTTGTAGCTTTTATATTATCATAATTCCCATACAATTAGTTATATTTATTTTTAAATAATGAAAAAATCACATATATTTTTAGTCATATTATTTATTTTCGATATTTCTGTTTTTGCAAACGATAATTGGGCAGATCAAACAGTAAAACAATTATTAAAACAATTATCAGTAAAACAAAAAATATCATTGCTAATGAATAATTCGCCTGCAATTGATTCCACTAAAATCAAAGCATTTAATTGGTGGAATGAAGGATTGCATGGTGTTGCTAATATCCAAAAAGTTACCGTCTTTCCTCAAGCTATTGGAATGGCTGCTACCTGGAATCCAATATTAATACATCAAGTTGCAGATGCCATTTCAACAGAAGCAAGAATTTTATATCACGAAAATAAAATTGGTGGGTTATCCTTTTGGTCACCTAATATTAATATATTTAGAGATCCTCGTTGGGGTCGAGGACAAGAAACTTATGGAGAAGATCCTTTTTTGACATCTAGTTTTGCTCTGCAGTTCATAACAGGACTTCAAGGGAATAACAACAGGTACTTCAAATTAATTGCAACTCCCAAACATTTTGCAGTACATAGTGGTCCTGAATATATACGGCATCATTTTAATGTTAATCCATCAATGTCAGATCTTTGGGATACATATTTACCTGCTTTTAGAACTGCAATTGTAGATGCAAAAGCCTACTCCATAATGGGCGCTTATAACAGTGTATTTGGTGTTCCCGCTTGTGGAAGTAAATTATTATTAGATGATATATTACGTAAACAATGGGGATTCAATGGCTATATTGTATCTGATTGTGAAGCAATCACGGATATTTGGCAACATCATAAATATAAGCAAGATGCTGAAAGTGCTTCGGCCTTTGCAGTAAAAGTAGGATGCGACTTGGAGTGTGGCAATCAATATTATTCGCTTGCCGATGCAATGAGAGATGGGTTACTAACAGAGGATCAATTAGATTCAACTGTTTTTCGTGTTTTAAAAGCCCGTGTACTTTTAGGCGAATTTGAAAAAGATCCCTCAAAGAACCCTTATACTCATTTAAATCCCAAATTATTAGATTGTAAAAACCATAGAATTTTAGCAAAGCAAACCGCATTAGAAGGAATTGTTTTACTGAAGAACAATGGAATACTCCCTTTATCCAAAAGATATAAATCAATTGCAGTACTTGGACCTAATGCCGATGCTGAACGAGTTTTGTATGGTAATTACAATGGTTTCCCGTCTAAATCAACTACTTTTTTAGAAGGAATGCAAAACAAATTCGGGACAAAAAAAATTAATTACATAGCAGGTGTCCCTTTAGTAGAAAGTTTATTTGAAACAGTCTCAACAAAATATCTAACTGGTAAGAATCACGAAAATGGAGGTTTAACAGGTGAGTATTTTGACAATGATTCCTTGGGCGGTTTACCTAAAGTTGTAAAGATTGATCCAAAAATTAATTATATCTTTGAAGCAGAACCATTAAAAGGATTGCCTTATGATAATTTCTCTATTCGTTGGAGCGGCTATATTACGCCTGAAAGCTCTGGATGGTATGTATTTGAATTGTCAGCTGATGATGGTGTTAGATTTTGGATTAACAATAAATTGGCTATTAATAATTGGAGAATTGGAGGTGAATCACCTAAGAATTTTGAATATTATTTAGAGAAAGGAAAACCATACCCAATTAAAATTGAATATTACGATTGGAAATATAGAGGTGCAATCAGTTTTAAGTGGGGAAAACAATTCATCCACACAAACGAATTTAAAACTATTCCTAAAATGGTTTGTACAAATGATAATGAAGGAAAATATTCCTTTGATTCTAATTTTTCGCCTGAAGAATCTGGATTGTATAATTTCAAAGTAACAGGAAAGGGAAAGTATTCGTTTCGTATTGGAGAAAATGAAGTTTTGTCAGAATTACTAACAGATCGTTATACAAGAAAGACCGCTTCACAATGGCTTGAGAAGGGGAAAAAGTACCCGATTTTTTTAAAACATGAGTCGGATAGTTTAACTTTAGAATTCGGACAAATCAATATGGATACTTTAACTTTAAATAAAATAGCAAATCAAGCTGCTAAAAGTGATGTTATTTTTTTTGCAGGTGGTATCTCCCCATTGTTGGAAAGTGAAGAAGGACAAACAACTCAGACCGATGGTTTTATAGATGGAGATAGGATGAATATTAACTTACCACATGTGCAAACTTATCTTTTGAAAAAGCTTAAAGAAACTGGAAAACCTATTATTTTAGTGTTAATGAATGGAAGTTGTATCGCTCTTGACAAGCAACAACAAAATTTAAATGCGATCCTCACCGCTTGGTATCCAGGTGAAGAAGGGGGAAATGCAATTGCAGATATTGTCTCTGGTTGTTATAATCCATCGGGCCGTCTTCCCATAACCTTTTACAATGAAATGAACGATCTATCTACATTTACTGACTACTCAATGAAGGAGAGAACATATCGTTACATGACTAAAAAACCTCTTTATTCATTTGGTTTTGGGCTGTCATACACAAAATTTGAATACAAAAATTTAATTTTACCCAATAATTACAAGTTCAAAAGTGATTGTGATAGTATAACTGTTTCTTGTGAGATTAAAAATATTGGAAATTATGACGGGAGTGAAGTTGTACAACTCTATGTAAATGACAGTATTGGTCAAAGCAAAGGTATTATAAAATCTCTCAAAGGTTTCAATAAGGTTTTTATCAAAAAAAATCAAAGTTGTAAAGTCAATATTTCTGTACACAGAAAAGATTTAATACAATATATTCCACTTTTACAAACAACAGATTTTTCATCAGGTACTTACCTGTTTCAAATTGGGAGCTCCTCATCAAATATTAAATTATCAAAAAATATTCTCTTAACCTCGAACTAATTATATGAATACTCTCAAATCATTAATTATTTGTCTAATTTTCACAATTTTCTTGGGCTTCCAGGTGAAAGGTCAACGAGAGGAAATTTCTTTAAAGAACTTATCCTGGAAAGTTTGGTTGGATACATCTGCATTATGGCAAAATGATAGACTATATTTACCTGAAGAAGTAAACATTGAAACTCTTCCGGAAAATAGTCCTACTTGTGGGTGGAAAACTTTATATGCAGATAAAGGAATAGGTTGTAACATCCCTGCAACTGTAGAAGAGTACTTTTCAAAAGGGGATCCTCTTTACACTTATCATGGTGTCGCTTGGTTTTGGACAACTGTAGATATTCCCAAAAATTGGAAAGGAAAAACGATTAATATTCATTTTACTTCTACTCGTTTACGTTGTGAACTTTATGTTAACAACAAACTTTCCGGTTATGATATTGTTGCAGAAACTCCATGGCAAGTTGACATAAGTAAAAATTTAAAAACAGGGGAAAAAAACAAAATTGCATTGCGGATAACAAATCCTGGCGGTTTTAGAGGTTGGGAAGATTTTCCAGGATTTAAATGGGGAAGTTATGAATTCCCGGCAAGTCACGATTTTGGAGGTATAGGAGGAAATATTATGTTGACATCGACTAATCAAAAATATATTGAAGATGTTTTTGTTGAAAATTTGTTACCAGCTGGATCAAAGAAAATTAAAGTCAATATAATTCTCAATAAAGAAAATCAAGATACTTTGCCATTCTCTTTGAATATAGGAATTGTTTCACATTCAACTGGGAAAATAATTTTTTCTAATGACTATTTTTTAAAATCTTGTCAAGACGATTCATTAAAAATTGAATTAACAGTACCGGAAGCTGAATTGTGGAATATAGATAATCCATCACTTTATGAGTGTAAAATTAATCTTAAAGGAAATAAGATAAATGATAACTATAACGTTTTATTTGGTTTTCGTACTTTCGAAGTTAAAGAAATTAACAATGATAACAACTTTTACTTTAACGGAGAACGAATAGTTAATATTTCTTCTATTGATTGGGGTTATTACACTGGAACAGGGCTTTATTCGTCACCATTAATGGCTGAAAAATCGGTGTTAGCTGCCAAAAGTATTGGCCATAATGGTATAAACTGCCATCGAAATATCGGAGATGTTGAATTATTAAAACAAGCTAATGAGAAAGGTTTATATATTTATGAAGAACCAGGCGGATTTCACGCAGGACAACAAGGCTATAATGTAACTGATAGTACTTTTGCAGGTAAATATATGATTGAAAAATGCCGTCGTATGGCGATTAGAGATCGGAATAGTCCTTGCTTAATAATCCATAACTTATGTAATGAAGATAATTATTGGACTCCTTTAAGGGAAAAATGTATGAAACTTATTCATAAACTTAATCCAACTGTCATGGTTTCAAATTCATCTGGGGGATATATTTTCGATATTTTTCAAATGTCACCAAGTAATTATATTAATCATATTAGGCCTTACGAAAACCGAATAACTGATAAATATGAAGACAATCATACAGTAGAAGAGTATAAGGGAGTATTTTATGAACCATTTCTATTTTCACATACCTATGAAACTAAGAATTTGCAATATTGGGGAGAAGTTCATTGCTATGGAGGCCCTGATAATTGGTATAAGTCAGCAGAGGATTTGGATCAAAAAGCAAAATGGGGAGCAAATTATTATCGACCACTTCATGATAAAATCTTCTCATTTTTTAAAGAATGTAATTTAAGTACAACCGGAAGTAGAGTTATCATATCACCGGAAGATGTATCTGTTCAAGCAGGTAGAGGACTAATGTACATTAATGGTCGAGCAGTTCAAAACTTAATATCTCGGAATAATGTTGATGGTTTTGGTATTAATGGTTGGAGTGGAACGACTGAAGTTGTTCCAGGAGAGGGAGGATATTGGTCGTCATCAATTCTTGATGCAAGTCGAAATATAAAAGGTGTAGCATCAGATTATGCCTATTGGACAAAACCATTACAAATATGTATCAAACGAATAAACGGAGCTATTTTTAACCCTTCTGATATTGCTATTTTTGAAATAACGTTAGTAAATCAAAATAAACTAGCATCTGGCAATTACCTGCTAAAATTAAAAATAAAAGACGGTGAAGGTGAATATGTCCCATATGATTCAGAACAGGTTATATCAGTTAGAGGAGGAGATGTTTTCGCTCAACATATTTGTAATTTACCTGTTAAACTCCGTAATTGGAAAGGTGGATACATCACATTAGAGGCAAAACTTTATGAAAACAAAAATAAAGAAGTTGCTTCGGGAAATGAACAAATACTATTAAATAACAGATCTTCATTTAATAACCAATTTGTTGATTATACAGGTTCCGTTATCAATTGGCCGGAAGCATCTATAGCACTTAAGGAGGCTAAAGTGCAAATTTCTAATTTTGATAAAAGGATTGGTATACAAAGTTTTATATGTGCCGGACTCCAATTACCTTCTGTTGAAATAATTGACAATTTATTAAAACGTGTAAAAGAAGATGGTACAATTTTATTACTTAACTTTAACGAAGAATGGGCTAGTCTGCTTTATTCTAAGAAAATAATTGCCGAAATTCCTAAATTTGGTTCTGCTAAAATTGAAGGTTCATGGATGGGAAACGGATGGGGATACTTGGATTATTTTATTGGTAATCAGGCAATACCAAGTAAAAGTACAATTGGAACAAATAGTTGGGAGTTAGGAATACAAAGTCTAAATCAAGAACAAATAGGGTTTTATCCATTGATAACAACAAATCCTGATTGTAAAACAAGAGCTTATGGCGCTTATTTTGCAAGGCCTGACAAACTTTTAATTTTATTAGGTGAAATAGATTATGGAAAAGGCAGAATATTGTTAAACAGTTCGTATCAAATTGACCAGAAACATCCGCTGTGTGATATGATATTTTTCAACATGCTTACTATGGACAATCAATTAAGAGTCAAAGGAAACTCTCTGGAATTACCGTTCAAAGGAGAACCTGTGGCGCTACCTGGAATATTACAAATGGTTGATTACAATTTGGGTGGGGAAGGTATTGCTTATCACGATGATGATGAAATCAATCAAGGGAAAGAATATCGAGCAGATGGAGTGGACATAAGTTCTCAAAACGGGAATCTTTTTGTAGGTTGGATTAACTCTGGTGAATGGATGGAGTATAACATTGACGTTAAAAAGTCTGGAACTTTCAGTGTTGCATTCGAATATGCCACTCTGGGAAACAGCAGTTCTTTGCTTTTGATGTTTGATGGTATAAATAAAGGAGGAGAAATAAAACTTCCATCTACCGGTGATTGGTTTGCTTTTCGTGAATATCGTGTTTTATTGAAATTAGAATCAGGAAAACAAACCCTTAGAGTGTTTTTTAAAGGAGGAGGCAGCAACATAAGCAGAATAAAATTTGAATACAAAGAATAGATTTAATTTTTAATATAAAAAACTAATACCTAATTTAATAGAAGATGTACAAATACAAAGTTAAATTTATTATAGGTTGCTTATTTATTTTAATACTAGGTATTAAAGCTCAGTCAATAACAACTGTATTCATTAATGATAATTCAAATACAGAGTTACTTGACAAAAAATTTGGAGGTTATTCCCCTGAGAAAGTTTTATGGATGGATCAAATTTATGACTCAGTAAAAACTCTTGGTCCATTAAATCTAAAGTTCAATCGTTTTCAGTTGGATGTAAATAAGCAAACTGCTGACGGGACATGGATTGACGATGGCAATTCTCAAGTTTGGATAATTAAAAGAACTCAGAATAATGGTTGTACCAATTTTATTACAATAAACACGCACCCTAATGTCAAGGGAGACTCAACAAAGATGTATAACTTCTTTACAAGTATAGCAAATGCTTTGGTGAATGCATCGAATGGAAAAGATATTTATCTGGAACTTTTTGGAGAACCTGATTTGTCTGCTTGGAATTGGTATACTGGCTACACGACGTTTAACGATTTTTATTCAGAATTTAAATTTGCTGTAGATTGTATTACCCCTATTTGTCAAGCACATCCAAATTTAAAATTAGGAGGTTGTGGATTTGCCTGGGCAGGAACTCCTAATGATATTTGGTATAAGCAATTTATTGATAAAATAATTCAGGATAATCTTAGTCTCGATTTTATTTCATATCATCATTATTACGAATGGGATGAAACACTTTCTCTATCACAATCTGATCATGCAGGTGCAATTGATAGATTTGATAAAGCTAAAAACGTTTTCGATAAGTATGCTTTAACAAGGGAGGCAATTAATAAGAAAACTGAATTTATAATATCCGAATTCAGTTGGGCTTATGGTGACTGGAATACTGCATTTTCAAAATCTAAATCATTTATAAGCTATCGAAACTGCGCCCGAACTTTTGAAACTTTGTTCCAAATGGGCTTAGATTCATTAAAAGGAGTAGACAAAATATTTTGGGCTCAAAGTGTTGGACAATATATTGAAGGATGGGGTGAAACTTATGATTATTGGACTTTTTTCCCTTTTGTAAATTGGCATTTCCTTAAAAGTGGTCAAACCTTTTATACTTATAATGCTGCATATTACGCTTTTTGGTTTTATGGGCAAATGAAAGGTAAAAGAATACCTATGACTTTTTCTACAGATAATTTTCAGGGCTTAGCATCTACTGAAAACGATACTACTTATTTGGCAATTTGGAACAGAAGTTCAAAAGACACCACCTTATCTATTCAATTCAAAGAATTAACAGGGAGTTTAGATAATTATAACGTAATAAAATATGATATTGACAAAAAATCCTTTTCAGAGAATGATCAATTTCCAACGGCATCAACCGTTTTTAAATTAACCGATTTGGGAAGATTAAATTTTTCGGTTGAAGGATTTGTCTTTTTGAAAGTATGGAAAGATGCTAGGAAGTTACAACGTCTTACTTTTGATACGATTTCCACTAAAAATATAGCAGATATGCCTTTTGAAATTAAAGCCAATTCTGATGCCGATTTGTTCCCAATAACATACTCAATTGAATCAGGTCCGGCAACAATTAATGGAAATGTAATTACGTTGCAGAAAATTGCAGGGAAGGTTACTGTCAAGGCATATCAAAGTGGAAATGATTTTTATTCTCCATCTTCTGTTACAACGTCATTTAACGTATTGCCTGTTGAAACTCCATATAAGGTCTTTACTATTCCATGCAAAATTGAGTTTGAAGATTTTGATTTAGGCGGAGAAGGTATAGCTTATCATGACACTGACAATCAAAATACAGGAGGGGCTTATCGTTTAAATGAAGGTGTTGATATTAGCCAATCATCAAGCAATACTTTTTTGACATCAACTTATTCTGGGGAATGGCTAAAATATACAATTAATGTTCCAAATACAGGAACATATAATTTAACAGTGGACTATGCTACAAAAAATACAAACTCCAAAATTAAAATAAACTTTAAAAATGGACTCTATAAAGACTTGCTTTTACCTTCAACAAATAGTTGGGCTAAATTTAACGAAATATCAACACCGATTTTTCTGAATCAAGGGAAACAAGTTATTGAAATTGATTTCGTAGGAGATGTAGTATTTATGGATTACTTTTCATTTAGTATAATCTCTGGTTTGGTAGATTTATCAAAACCTGTATTAAAAATAATTTATTCTAATCCCATTCTTAATGACGAACTAATTATTCATTTATCAGGCATTAATTCATTAACAAATGTCAGTTTAATATCAATCGATGGAAAAATATACCGTAAGGAGACAATATCAAAAGATAGTGATATTAAATGGGCTGGTATGAATAATTTGCCAAATGGTATCTATTTGTTGGTTACACAAAATGAAAATGAGAAACAAATCAAAAAAATAATATTAAACCATTAAATAATTTATAGTGCATGAGTCAATTATCACTATATTAAACGCCAAATATCTTAAAATAAAACAATTAAATAAATTTATTATGAACAATCTAATCGAAAATTTAGCTGAATCAATTGAATTTGGTAAAATAAATTTTGCATCGTCATATCCTCCAAAATTAAAAGGATTACCTGGTGCTGATGAAATTTGTAAAGAAGCGCTTGAAGCCGGTTTAAGTCCTCAGGAAATTTTAAATGTTGCATTAATTCCTGCAATGTCACGTGTTGGTCAAAAATTTAGTGAAGGTAAAGCCTATGTTCCAGAAATGCTAATGGCAGCTAAAGCTATGGCCGCTGCAATGGTTCATTTGAAACCGTTTTTTAGTTCTGGAGAAATTGAACTCAAAGGTGTATTTATAATTGGTACCGTTTTTGGTGACTTACACGATATTGGAAAAAATCTTGTTGCAATGATGGTGGAAGGTGCAGGTTGGAAAGTGATTGATTTAGGAGTAGATGTAAAACCTCAAAAATTTATCGATGCAATCGATCAACATAAAGATTGTGTTGTTGCTCTTTCTGCTTTATTAACCACCACAATGATGAATATGGAATCAATTGTAAAGGAAATAAGAAAAAAGTATCCTTCAAAACAAATTTTGGTGGGTGGAGCGCCACTTAATCAAGATTTCTGTATACAAATTGGGGCAAATCATTATTCTTCGAATCCTCAAGGAGTGATTGAATATTTAAATAAAATAGTTGAGAAAAATTAGACTGATAATAAATTTTGTTTATTATAAAAATTAAATTTTGATGGAAATTAAACGATTTAATTTTAATTACTCTGATTTAGATGTTTCAGTTTCTAATATTGAGGTTATAGCTGGCTATGAAAAAGAGTTTTGTCCTCCAATTTTTTCTGATTATATATCAGAAGTATTAGTTCAAGCATCCAAATTATGTAAAATTGATGGAGTTTGTACTATTTATAATGCTGTATCTTTCGACGAGTTGAATTATCAAACACTGATAAAATCAACTGTGCTACAAACCGAGCGAATAGTAACAATGCAATTAAGAAAATCTGAGAATATTGCCATTTTTGCATGTACAATTGGAAATGGACTTGAAAGTTATGCCAAAGAAATGACTAAAAAGGGAGATATAATTAAAGCATATTTTGCTGATATTGCAGGCTCAGTAATTGTTGAAGCTGCAATGGATAAAATTCAAGACATACTTCTAAATGAATTTAAACAATACGAATTGAAAATTACTAATCGATACAGTCCAGGCTATTGTGGCTGGAATGTTGCTGAACAAAAGCATTTATTCAAACTCTTACCTGCAGATTTTAACTCTATTGTTTTGTCTGACACATGTCTTATGAATCCAATAAAGAGTGTAAGTGGTATTATCGGCATAGGTAAAAACGTAAAATTCAATGCTTATACTTGTGAAATTTGCTTCATGAAAAACTGCATATATTCGCACAAAAATGTAAAATTAATTTAAAAGCTAAAATCAAATGAAATACAACAAATTAACAATAAATAATCCTGAAGATTTGATGTTTGGTATAGCACCAAAACCTGTAATTACTCGCCGTGGACTTGAAATTGGCGGCGGGCAAGTTTATGCCGAGCTAAATTTTACTTTACCAATAATGACTATCAACAATAGTTCACTTAATCAAGTTTATACAAATTATCGTGAAATTGCTGAAGGTGCTTTGGAACGAGCTTTACATCTCAATTCTAAAGGTGTTGTTCTAGAATTCGAAACATTATTAGAAATGACGAAAACACCAACTATTGGCGTGGAAATTGTAAAAATAATGAATGAAATTTGTGAAAATTATTATCTAAAATACGGCTTAAAGTCCGAAATACGACTTACACCAAACGATTTACGTGAATTTGAACGACCTGCATTGCAACGAACTTCTAAATATTTGGACCCGATGATGGAACTCTTTGAAGAAGGAATGCGTGCAGGTGCCGACTTATTATCAATTGAAAGTACCGGAGGCAAAGAAGTTTCCGACGAAGCATTGATGATGTGCGACATAAAAGGAATCATGTTTGCATTAACTGTATTAGGAGTTCGGGATATGCAATTTCTCTGGGGAAAAATAGTTTCTTTAGCTAAGTCGCAAGGTAAAATTGCTGCAGGCGATTCAGCTTGTGGATTTGCTAATACTGCAATGGTTTTAGCTGAGAAAAAATATATTCCCAAAATATTTGCTTCTTTGGTGCGCGTTATTTCGGTTGTTCGTTCTATCGTTGCTATAGAACAAGGGGCAGTTGGACCGGATAAAGATTGTGGATACGAGGGACCATTCATTAAAGCTATTACTGGTATTCCTATTTCCATGGAAGGAAAAACGGCAGCTTGTGCCCACTTGAGTCCCATTGGAAACATTGCTTCTGCTTGTACAGATTTATGGAGTAATGAATCAGTTCAAAATATAAAACTTCTATCTGGGATGGCTCCAACAGCATATATGGAACAGCTGGAATATGATGTGAGATTAATGAACGAGGCACTGCGCGAAGGGAAATTACACCGTTCTGTTTTACAACAACTACTTGTGTCATCTGACATTTATACTGATCCACAGGCGTTGATTTTGGCACCCGAAAACGTCATTCGTATTTCCAAAGAACTGATAAAAGGCGATTCGTATATTTCTAATGCTCGCAACGGAGCATTGTGTGCCCTCAATATTATTGAAGAAGCTCTTAATTCCAAAAGAATGCAACTTTCAGAATTGGAAACTAATTATTTACCTATTTTTAGAGAAGAACTGAAT
This sequence comes from Bacteroidales bacterium, assembly GCA_021371875.1. Classification (GTDB taxonomy): domain Bacteria; phylum Bacteroidota; class Bacteroidia; order Bacteroidales; family Paludibacteraceae; genus Paludibacter. The sequence goes on along the minus strand of JAJFVH010000120.1, from coordinate 22,965 downwards.
TCTATTCCAGACAATGAAAGTGAATTTATTGAGATGATGTTGCCGGTTCTCGATTCGAGTAAATTTATTTTGTCAGAGTATGGATTATAGAGAATTAATAATTTGGAGATTTTTAATTATATCTCAGATTGATTTATCTTGATTTATTAATTCTTTTCGATGAAAAAAATTCCAGTAAATATCATTTCCGGTTTTTTAGGTTCAGGTAAAACAACTGCCATAGTTCAACTGTTGCACGAACAAATTAGCAATGAAAAGTGGGCGGTTATTATCAATGAATTTGGAAAGATTTCAATTGATAGTTTAATAATCTGTAACTCCTTACCTACATTTGATTCAATTTTTAATATTTCGGGAGGTTGTATTTGCTGTTCTTCAAAGGAATATTTCACTGAAAGTTTAAATCAAATTGTTAACACTCTAGACTTTGATCGAATTATTATTGAACCGAGCGGTTTAGGGGGTATTGATATGGTTTCGAAGATAGTAAAAATGAATCTTCAACTTTATTTAGTCAATACCATTTGTATGGTAGACATTACTGGCCTTGAAAATAATAAATTGCAGATAAATCCAATTTATCAATTACAAATAAAAAATTCAGATAAAATTGTTCTCTCAAAATGCGATTTGCAAACAGATAAAGCTGAAGAAAACAGGCTGATTGAATTGTTCAAAAAAAAATTTCCAAATAAAAAATATCAAAAATTCATCTCCGAAAATGACTTAGGAATGGATGAATTTTTAGAACAAAAAATAAGTTCATCAAATTTGGATAAAATTGAAAAACTAGACGAAAATTATCGAATAACTCATTTCAATATAAATGCAAATATTGTATTTGACATGAAAAAACTGTCAAATTTTTTTAACTGTCAATCGGAAATTGTTAGAGCAAAAGGATATCTAAGAACAAAAACAAATTGGAACCTTTGCAACTATACACTCACTGGGTTTCAAACTGAATTATGTTCAAATAAAGAATCAAATATTCTTATTGTAATTTATATGAAAGGTGATAATACAAATGCCGAGAAGATAAAAATTGAAATTGAAAAAACGATTGTTTGTCAATATTAAACTTATAATCAAAGTGATGTTTCATTAAGTATGTTATTAAAAAGAACTTTAATATCAGTGCTATTCATAAATATTCAAAACAATAATATTTTATGTCGAAAATCCCTTTTCATCTTATCACTGGCTTTTTGGGAAGTGGCAAGACAACTTTTTTGAAGACTGTCCTCGAACAATTTGCCGACAAAAAACGCATTGCCGTTATACAAAACGAATTTGCTGAAACAGGTATCGATGGAAAAGAATTGCAAGCTGGCGGCTGGCGTTTTGATTTAATGGAAGTAAACAAAGGTTCGGTTTTTTGTGTATGTATGTTTTCTGATTTCCGCGGACAACTGAAAATATTTGTTGAGGCATATAAACCCGATATTGTTTTACTCGAAGCAACAGGACTTGCTGATCCCATTGCCATTGGAGAATTGCTTATGGAAGAGGCTTTACAACAATTACTTTATCTTTCTAAAATATGGACAGTAATAGATGCCCAACATTACGATAAAGTAAAGATGCTGCCGGCAGTGAAAAATCAAATGGTTATTGCCGAAAATATTATCGTGAATAAAATAGATTTGATATCTGACGAAAAGAAAGCTATATTGGAAGACGAATTGAAAAATACTAATCCATTAGCCAATTTCGTTTTTACGACCTATTGTCGGTTGAAGATGGATGATTTACTTTCTGAAAAATCACTTGTCATTAATGGACAACCCGTCGGTCCGATAAAAGGAATCAGGACACAGGTTTACAGGACACCATACGCTATTAAACGCAAGAACCTGGATTATTTGGTAAGCTCCCTGAATGAAGAGGTTTACAGGCTAAAAGGGTATTTCATACTTGACAACAATGAAGCTGTCATGATTCAATCGGTTTTTGGTCAGACGACTCTTACACCGGTAGACAAAACCATGCTTACTACTGAAATTATAAGCATTGGTAAAATAAATATAGACTTTGAATTCCTTTTGAGGAAACTGGTAATTTTAAAATAATATTTAACCAGATTTTATTCCGATCAATATTAAACAAATCAGACACCTATGAATGCAACAATAAGATAACTAATTCATGACATCAATCTATACAACTTATTAAACTAATTATGCGCGGGAAACAATTATTAAAACAAGCTTTTGCATTAAAGGAAACTATTAGGGTGCCCTGGGTGCCCTTTGTTGGTGTTCATGCTGCTTCACTTTTGGGAATAACAGCTGAAGAATACCTCAAATCAACAGAGTTAATCGTTAAAGGAGTAACAAAAGCAATAGAATTATACAATCCCGATGGAATTCCCATTGTGTTCGACCTGCAACTGGAAGCCGAATGCCTGGGTTGCGGATTAGTATGGGCAAATGAAAATCCCCCGGCAGTACATACTCATCCATTGATGGAAAGTGTATTGCTGGAAGATCTGAAAATCCCTGCAACTACCGAAGGACGTATTGCTGTTGTGATGGAAGCTACCCGTCAACTGAGGGCTAATAACCCTGACCTGGCACTTTATGGTTTAATTACAGGCCCTTTCACGTTGGGATTACACTTACTGGGTACCGATATTTTTCTGAAAATGTTTATGGACGAACAATATGTGCACAAACTAATGGAATTCTGTACAGGAGTTTGTATTGCTATGACTAATTATTACAAGGAAGCCGGTTGTGATGTGATTGCAGTTGTCGACCCCATGACTTCGCAGATTGGCGCTGACCAGTTTGAACAATTTGTCACTAAATATTGCACACAGGTGTTCGACCATATCAAAGTACAGGGTATGAGTTCATCGTTTTTTGTTTGCGGACATGCTCAACACAATATCGAAGTGATGTGCGCCTGCAAACCTGATAATATTTCTATTGACGAGAATATCCCGTTGGAATATGTAAAGAAAATCTGCCTGAAAAGCGGTATTAGCTTCGGCGGTAACTTATTGCTTACCTCGGCACTTCTATTAGGGACACCCGAAGATTGTGAACGTAATGCGGTTGACTGTATGGATATTGGTGGTAATAAAGGTTACATAATGTCCCCGGGTTGCGATTTAGCTTATGCTACCCCGAGGGAAAATTTGGTGGCAGTTACTAATTTAATCAACGATGAATATCGCCGTGATGTGATACGGGCTATGGAAGCAAAATATGTTGAAGTTAAGCCGATTGATAAAACTGCTTATGGTTCAACTAGCAGAGTGATTATAGATGTCATTACGCTTGATTCGTCGAGTTGTGCTCCTTGTCAATATATGCTCGAAGCAGCCAAACGTGCTTGTGAAGAATTTGGAGATAAAGTTATTTGTATTGAACGTTCAATCAAAACACCCGAAGGTCTTGAGTTTTTATCGGCTATCGGAGCTAAAAACATTCCAACACTTTGTATTGATGGTGCGATTGCATTTGTATCAAATATACCTCCAATAAATGAGTTAAAAATGGCTATTGAGAATATAATTAAAAAAAAATAAATCATGAGTCAAATATCAATATTTCTATGTTTGATAAATTAATTAATAAACCATTATGAGTAAATATATTTCTGTTCGAATTTCAATTCTCCTTTTTGTCCTTTTTGATTATTCATGTTTAGCTCAAAAATCAATAAATGAGGTTAAAATTACAGAGTTCAAAAATCCTGTTTATAATAATGATTTCCCAGATCCCGCTATTATTCGCACTTCAGATAATACTTTCTATGCTTATGCCACTAATGGGAAATATCTAAATGGAGAGTATGGAAATATTCGAATCTTAAAATCCAAAGATTTAATCAATTGGATTGAATGTCCGGATGCATTACCTGTAAAAGCTAAATGGGCAAATAAAACAGATTCTTATTGGGCTCCATTTGTTATTTATGCAAATAGAAAATATTATTTATACTTTTCAGCAGAACAAAACGATAAGTCGGGAATGGGTATTGGTGTTGCAATATCAGATAATCCGTTAGGACCATTTAATCCCGAAGATAAACCGATAGTTTATGGTAAAAGTTTTGAAAATATTGATCCAACTGTATATATTGATTCCACAACCAATAAAGTTTATTTATATTGGGGTTCTGGATTTAAACCTATTAAAGTTCAGGAAATGGATGGAAATTTATTAACTTTAAAAGAAGGAAGCAAACCACAGGATATAATTTTCACATCTTCAAAAAATTATGAAATTTTGGTTGAAGGTCCATGGATTATTCATAAAAATAATTACTATTATATGTTTTATTCCGGCGATAATTGTTGTGGTGATAAGGCTCATTATGCCGTATTAATTGCTCGTTCTAAGTCCCCTACAGGTCCATTCGTTACTATTTCAGAAGATACCGGTTGTGCTGATAATAGTATATTAGTTGAAAATGATTATTGGTTAGCTCCAGGGCATAATTCTATTATTCAGGATGATAACAATGATTACTGGATATTATATCATGCGATTAACCGGTCTAAAAAAGCACCTATTGGAGAAGACAAATATACTGCAAGAGAACTTTTAATTGATAAATTAATATGGGAGTCAAATGGTTGGCCTAAGAAAATGACCCCAAGTCACTTTAAAACAGTTGTTCCATATGTAAGGTAGTATGGATTGATTTATATATAATTCTATCAATCAAATATTTATTACCACAAAATTTATCAATTATCTAAAGTTAATGGGTATGTTGTTTATTAGAATGCAAAGATTGAAGTCTGTATGATTAATAGTATATTAAATTATAAAAAGCATAGCATGAAAAGAATAATTTGTCTTTATTTCGTCATTTTTATGACAATGACTCTTGGATTATCTCAAACAAGCAGTAAAAAGAATTTATCAAAGTTGGGAGAAACATGGTCCAAACAAAAAGCAACCACTTGGTATTCAGCTCAAACTTGGTTCAGTGGCTGCAATTTTCAGCCAAGTTCGGCCATCAACCAAATAGAAATGTGGCAGTCTGAAACATTCGATGCACCAACTATTGATAAGGAATTAGGTTGGGCTGAAGAATTAGGCTTTACAACCATGCGCGTTTTTCTAAGCAGCGTGGTTTGGAAAAATGATGCAGAAGGATTCAAAAAACGAATGAACCAATTCTTGGAAATATCTTCTAAGCATAATATCCGACCCATGTTCGTTTTCTTTGATGATTGTTGGAATCCCGAATCTTCATATGGAAAACAACCCGATTCAAAACCGGGCATCCATAATTCAGGTTGGGTGCAAGATCCGAGTGTTTCTTTGAGAGCAGATACAACAAAATTATTTCCAGTATTGGAGAAATATGTCAAAGACATTCTCACCACTTTTAAAGATGACAAACGAATTTTGCTTTGGGATTTATACAATGAGCCCGGTAATGGCAACCACGGAGTTTCCTCTTTATCCTTGCTCAAAAATGTTTTCAAATGGGCTCGTGAAGTTAACCCATCGCAACCTGTTTCGTCAGGAATCTGGTATTTTGGATGCAATGAGCTGAATGTTTTCCAAGTGGAAAATTCCGATATTATCACCTATCATAATTATTCAGGAGTAAAGGATCATCAGACGGAAATCAATTATCTGAAAATGTTTAATCGCCCAATGATTTGCACTGAATATATGGCACGAAAACATGATAGTAAGTTCGAAAATATCATGCCAATGCTTAAAAGAAATCATGTAGGAGCTATTAATTGGGGCTTTGTTTCAGGAAAAACGAATACCATTTTTGCTTGGGACGAACCAATGCCAAATGTAAAGGAGCCTAAACTGTGGTTTCATGATATTTTTCGTCAGGATCATACACCATTTGATCAAAACGAAATAAATATTATTAAGAATATCAATGGAAAAAATCAAGGGATTAAGTTGATAAAAAACGCTGATTTCAAAGGCATAAAAGATGGTAAAGAAGTGTTGCTTTACACTTTAAAGAATAATTCAGGGATGGTGGCACAAATTACCAATTTTGGGGGGCGTGTGGTTGCGCTTTGGACTCCGGATCGCAATGGTAAATTTGCAGATATAGTTACCGGATACAATCACTTTAGTGATTATGAAAAGTCAAATGAAGTATTTTTTGGTGCACTCATTGGTCGTTATGGAAATCGTATTGCTAAAGGGAAATTTACATTAGATGGAAAACCTTACCAGCTTCCAATAAATAATGGGAAAAATACCTTGCACGGTGGTCCGAATGGATTCCATAATGTGGTTTGGAATGCCCGACAGTTTAAGAATGAAAATGATGAAGATGCATTAGAACTGAAATATCTTTCTCCTGATGGAGAAGAAGGATTTCCGGGAAATTTGTCAATAACGGTAGTTTATACGTTGACAAATCAGAATGAGTTGAAAATAGAGTATTCGGCAACTACTGATAAACCTACTGTAATCAATCTTACTCATCATTCATTTTTTAATCTTCATGGATTTTCGGATGGAGTGGCACAAACCATAAATACGCATATTTTGCAGATTAATGGTTCTACTTATACTCAAACTGATGATGGTTTAATTCCAACAGGCAAAATTGATTCTGTAAGAGGGACACCTTTAGATTTTACTACACCAACTGCTATTGGTAAAAGAGTAAATGAACCTTTCCAGGCCTTAATTTCTGCGAAAGGATATGACCATAACTGGATTTTAAATAAAAAAAAAGGAGAAATGACTGAAGTCGCACTTATTTATGAACCATCAAACGGTCGACAGATGCGAGTTATTACCGATCAACCGGCATTACAATTTTATGGAGGAAACTTCTTTGAAGGAAAAGATATAGGGAAATACGGTGAAGTATACAACTATCGGACTTCGTTTGCACTTGAGGTTCAGCATTATCCTGATAGTCCAAATCATACAAACTTTCCTTCAACTGTTTTGAATCCAGGTGAAAACTATAATCACATTTGTGTATATAAATTTGATGTTGTCAAATAAATTTATTTAACTAATTCAGTTAGCTCCAAAGGGGTAATCATGTTTTTTAGGCTCTGCAATAATTAGTTTTTTAAGGCCAGAAAGAGTGTCTGTTAATTTTAGACATTCTTTCTTTTTAGCTCAACTGATTTGCCATTTAAGACATAAGAGAGATAAACAAAAAATAATACTGGTTTTATGTTGTCAAAATTGCTTGATTTCGTTTACAAACTATATCAAGTCAAGCAATAATAGTTTTAATACCAACCTTATTTTTGATTTTTAAAATTGATAAAAAGCAATTATAATCAAAAACAGAATGTATAAAATAATTGCGGATGTTATTTCCTACTACTAGATTCATATAGCATTGATTAGGTTCTGCTGGTAGATAGTATTTTTAAAGGAATATCATGAAGGGTATTTTTATATAAAATTTAGTCTCATGGAAAAATTCATAAATCTACAACTTGACGAAATAGAAAAACAAATAATAAAGATTGAACGAGATGAAAAGAATGAAATAACTAAATCAACTCAAATCTTAACGTTTTTTGAGTCTAAACTGGAAGATTTAAAAAGTTTCATTATACAATACGATTTTAAAACAGAAGTGGAGGAAATCTTATTTTTTAAGGAAATAAAGCCGAAAATAATAAGTAAACTGATTTATTACATATCGGTATACAAGATTGAAATGAATCGTCCAAAAGGTAGCTGTTCAACAGTAGAGACCTATTTATTAAACGAATTGGACAGATTGAAACATTACTTCGAACGCAATATTGAGATGTATCATTATTATCGTACGGGCTGCACTCATTTTGATAAAATTTACTTTTTAAGAAACAGGGATTCCGATATTCCTGTAAATATAGCCTGTTTTTATTTCGAGCGGGATGTGCGGTTTTCTACAGGCTATGATTATAAAATCGCCAAAATCATGGCGAATGATTTATTAGAGTTGTATATCAAATCGCAGCTTGTCAAATTGAAAGAAGATACTGTAACAGAACATGAAATTCATACAATGTTTAAAACACGTGAGACATGGACGGCAAGTAAAACGGATTTGGCAGAGTTAATTTATGCATTGGATACCTCAAAGTGTATAAACCACGGAAATATAAAATTGAAAGCACTTACTTCTTACCTGGAGGATGTCTTTAATGTAAGCATTGGGGACATCTATCGTATTTATTTGGAAATCAGGGATCGAAAAGGAAGTCGCACTCAGTTTCTTGACTGTTTAAAAGATAATCTGACAGAAAGAATGATTGAAGCGGATTCTGATAATAAAAAAAAATAATATATAAAGATAAATATTGAAATAACATTAAGATTCTGACATAACGTTCGCTGAACGTCTCTCACGAAAATCGGCAATTTTCAAAAACAGACGAGACCAAAAGCAGAATGTTCATGCATGCTCAACGTATGCGTGGACTTTTTCTGTTTCGTCTGTGGGTATGCCGATACCTCGTGAAGAACAGTTATGAGTCCACGTTTTTTTTATACAAATCAACAACTTTACAGCCATGAGAGAACTTATATTATATACAACCGTTTCGTTGGACGGCTATTTGGCTCCTATTTATGGAGGATTTGATATGCTGACTACAATTTCAAATCCGGAACGGGAAGATTACGGAAAGAATGTGTTTTATGATTCAATTGACACGGTTATCATGGGCGGGAATACCTATTTCGAATTATCATGCATAGATGTCGAAATACCATTCAAGGCTAAAGAAATATATGTCGTTTCACAAAAGTCAATAGAACTTCACAAAGAAGTACGCTTTATAAAAGAGAATGCGATAAACCAGATCAAAAAACTCAAAGAACAGGATGGCAGAAATATCTGGTTGCTGGGTGGAGGTATCTTAACGGCTTCTCTATTAGAAAATAAACTGATTGATAAACTGATTATAAATTATCTGCCTTACATGCTTGGAGACGGAATACCCTTGTTTCCCAAGTATAATGGAGAATCCCAATGGAAATTGACCAACAATCAATCAATCAAAAATAGCATATTACAAGCTGAATATCAGCACGTTTAAAGAAATAGTTCACTTATGATATTTTAAAATAATTCCCAAGCTTTTCCCAAGTTTGGGAATTATTTTTTATAAATAAAAACTCATTTAAACCTTATCTTTTTGATTCATTAGGGCAATATAAATCATGTTTAATTGTCTAAAAATCTTTCTTCGGGGATTAGGGGTAATTTCCCAAGTTCAGTTCCAATTTCGAGGGTAATTTCCTATTGAAAAACCCCTCCAGATCCTATTCACAACCACAATAGAAAAAAAACTTTTCCCAACTTGTGCTTTTATATCTTTCATTCTTTTCAATTTTGTCCATTATAAATCACAACCATTGGGTCTTTATTCCGATAGATTTCGGGAGGCTCTTGGTTCTAAAATCTAACAAAATGGCAGAATTCAACATTGCGCTTCAAAAAACGTTTGTTTACGAAGGCGGGTACAGCAACGATCCCGATGACCTTGGGAGTGAAACTTACAAAGGGATTTCACGGGCTTCACATTCAGCATGGAAAGGCTGGGTTATTATCGATAAGTACAAAGACAAGTCTGATTTTCCTGCGACACTCGATAAGGATATCGAATTACAAAAACAGGTAGACCTTTTTTATCTGTATGAATTTTGGTTGCCATTAAAAGCAGATCAAATTCAGAATCAACTGTCAGCCGATTCAATTTTTGATTTTGCCGTAAATGCCGGAATAAACAAAAGTATCCATCTGACCCAATCTATCGTTGGTACTAAAGCTGATGGCATAGTTGGTGAAAAAACACTCCAAAAACTCAATTCGTTAGACTTTGGTTATTTTCAATCGGCTTTTACCGTGGCTAAAATATCTCACTACATAGCCATTATAAAAAAACGTCCGGCCAATAAAAAGTATTTATACGGTTGGATAATACGGGCATTAGAATATAATGAATAATCAATATGGTTATCGTTATATTACCTATTCATAATATAAAATTGAATATCAGGGGCTTTGCCCCTAAAACCCCACTTACTCTTTTTGCCTTGATGCAAAAAAGTAAGCAAAAAAAATCAAGACTGCGCCCGCTTCACTCGAAAAATTAGTCGTTTGTAAGCTGAAAACTTTTAAACTCACCCCGCCGAAATACGTCGGGACTCAAACAGAAAAGTTTTCTACGCCTACTTCACTCCATTTTTCGGCTCACCGGACGAGGTCGATCCTTAGTAGCCTTAATAAAAGCTATAGATTATGATTTATAATAGAACGTTCCTATTAAATGCACTGCTAGTTAATAAATTAAACACATGAATAATCAACTGTAAAATACTAATTATCAATTAAATTATCATGCCAGCACAAATCATTACCACCGACGACCTTCGGGAATTCAAGATAGAACTGCTTGATGAAATCCGGATACTCATTAGCGAACAAAAGAATCCAGCCCTAAAGAAATGGATGAAATCAGTCGAAGTCCGCAAGTTACTCAACATTTCACCAGGAACACTCCAAACCTTACGTATTAACGGTACATTACCCTATACAAAGATTGGTGGAACAAATTATTACAATGCTTCCGATATAGATGTGTTGTTATCACAAAACCTCAAAAAGAAAACACGATGAATTATATTCTTCAGCTAAGCGGATTCTTTCAACGTGTTGCGGCTGATAACCGTCTTAATCCAACACACGTTAGCCTCTACATGGCCATCTTTCAGTTTTGGAATGCGGAACGCTTTCAGAATCCTGTATCAATATCCCGGCAAGAACTCATGCGCATTAGTAAAATTTGCGCTAAAGCCACTTATCATAAATGTATGAAAGACCTGCATAATTACGGTTATATCCAATATCTGCCTTCGTTCAATCCGTTTAAAGGGAGCTTGGTGTACCTGTTCGATATGCAGTCAAGTGCTAAACCATTATCTAACCATGACCGTACTAATATCGAAACAAGCATTGAACAAGCATTAGCCCCTTATATAAACAAAGAAAACATCTTAAACTTAAATATTGAAAACGAAGACACCCAACCAAAAAATGATATTGTTTTGAAAGTTTCAAAAAATAAGGTGAAAGTAATTGAGGTAAACGGGGAAAAGGTTGATCTAAAAAACTTGCCGGAAAAAAGTGTTCCGGCAATTCGACCAGCAAATGCTTTCCATCCCACTATTGAGAAAATACGGGAATACTTTCTGGAGCAAAACAGCAGCGAAATGGAAGCACAGAAATTCTTTAATCACTTCCAGAGCAATGGTTGGAAGGTAGGCGGAAAAGCACCTATGAAAGATTGGCAAGCAGCTGCCGGCAATTGGATACTAAACATTCCGCAGTTTTCACCGCAGCCTCAAATCGCAGGACAAAAACAACCGATTCCCGGGAATCTAAACGTTACTACTGGAAAAAACTATTCTGAACCTCTTTAAAATATGAACAACAACCTGTCTATAATACAAACCAGAGGAAAAGAAATCTTCGGCAATCACTTTTGTATTTATCCTGAAGATCATGAACTAGTACAAAAAATATTGACGTGGTTCTTGCAAGATGAGCAGCAAGCAAAGTATTTCAATATCAATCTTCACAAAGGGATATTATTGACCGGTCCGATTGGCTGCGGTAAAACCAGCCTTATGTCACTTATGCGTTTACTTGTACCGCAACCGCAACGCTTTGGAATCAAATCATGTCGTGAAATCACTTTCGATTTTATCAAAGATGGATATGAGGTTATACAACGCTACGGAAGCCAGGCATATACCAATTCTACAATTCCACCTCAGCCTTATACCCACTGTTTTGACGATCTCGGAGCTGAGAGTACCTTTAAATACTTCGGCAATCAGTGCAATGTTATGGGTGAAATTTTGCTTTCCCGGTATGATCATTTTATTAGTAACCACATGCTCACTCATGCCACCACCAACCTTTCAGCCTCAGAACTCGAAGACTATTACGGCAACCGTGTTCGCTCCAGGATGAGAGAAATGTTCAACCTTATTGCATTTGACAGTGGGGCGAAGGATAAGAGGAAGTGATTGAATAGTTTGAATAATTCCTTTAATCTATAGTTGAACTATAGAATTGGCAACCATATTAAACTAAAATTGAGATATGAAGCAAATAAACACTGAAATTATTTGTTGAAATAAATAATAAGATTTACTTTTGCGGTTCAGTTTATTCCTTTATTATATATTATGAATATAGAAACAAGAACTAAATTAAACCAATTGCTGCAAAATTGGCAAACCGGAGGACTGTTATTTTCTTCCTGGCTTATAAAAAATGGATATTCAGATCAATTAATGCAGCAATACCGTAAATCAGGGTGGTTATCTTTTTTATCCAAAGGAGTTATGTATAGGACAGGGGATAAACTGTCTTTTTATTCAGCTTTATCCAATTATAATAGTCAGTTGGATAAAGAATTTTATGTGGGTGCTCATTCTGCTTTAGAGCTATCAGGATTCAACCATTATGTTCCAATGGGAAAGCCTGTTTTGATGATTGGACATCCAAAAGAGGATAAAGTTCCAAATTGGATGGTAAATACTGATTTTGAATATGAACTAAAATTCTTCTCCACAAAAATTTTCAAAACATCCCAATTAGCGATGTTCAAAAAAGGGGATTATCAAGTATTGGCTTCTGTTCCAGAACAAGCATTTCTTGAATGCCTGTTATTGGCCCCTAATCAATATGCTTATATGGATTTATTTTATATTATGGAACAACTTACGACATTAAGAGCTGAAGTTGTACAAAAGTTGCTGGAAAATGCCGATAACCTAAAAGTAAAGCGATTATTCTTATATATGGCTGAAAAAGCCGGACATGAATGGTTCGGTAAGTTAGACCTCAGTAAAATACAGTTAGGGCTAGGTAAACGACAGCTGGCAGACAAAGGGGTTTACCTCCCTGAATACATGATAACCATACCAAAAGAATTGTACGAATATGAATGAAACTTATAAAAAGCAGGTGGCTCTCTTAATTCGGATTATGCCATTGGTTTATAAAATTACGGATTTTGCTGTTCATGGAGGAACTGCTATTAATTTATTTGTAAAAAACATGCCTCGCTATTCTGTTGATGTTGACTTAACTTATCTTCCGATTAAAAACAGAGAGGAAAGCTTACAAGAAATCAATAATCATTTGATTGCCTTAAAGCAGCAAATTGAAAAGGCTATTCCGGGTATTCGTATTATCCCCAAACCAGCTGTACTGAAATTGCAATGTACTTATAATGGGGCAACTGTGAAAATTGAGGTGAATGGTGTCAAACGGGGTATCATTGGTGATATCGAAGAAAAGGAACTTTGTGAAAAGGCTAAAGAGGAATTTAAAATGAGCTGTGTAGCTAGAATAGTCCCTTTTTCATTATTATACGGTGGGAAAATTGCTGCGGCATTGGGTCGTCAACACCCACGCGACCTTTTTGATTATAAGTATATGGAAATTGAAGCATTTGCCGATATAAAGAATGGTTTGATTTTCTATCTTTTGGGAAGCGATAAGCCTCTTATTGAATCACTTCAACCGAATCCTATAGATCAGAAACAAGCTCTTGAAAATCAATTTAAAGGAATGTCCGATGTTCCATTCGAATATGCTGATTTCGAGACTACAAGGAAGGAGTTAATAGAAAATGTCAATCAAAATCTCATCGATACTGATAAAGAATTTCTGCTCTCCTTCGAAAGTGGAAGCCCTAAATGGGAAAAATGTTGTGCCGGTGATTTGAGTAGCTTTCCTTCCATACAATGGAAACTGAAGAATATCCAAACACTTAAGGATACGAATCCTTCTAAATTTAATATGGGGGTTGAAAAATTGAGACAATTTCTTTTTGGAGACAAAGAATAGAAAAGCCAGACAATTGAGGGTCGATAATTGTCTGGCTTTTAAAATTATCCTATTGACTTTTTCAATAACATTTGCTTTCCGTTCCCAAACTTATCTTTTAGTACCTTCATATCATCACTCACTTTCAAATCTAGAATTTTCGCATAATGTTGTGTCGTGTGAAGATTTTTATGTCCCAGCATCTTTGATACGCTTTCAATGGGAACGCCATTTGTGAGCGTGACCGTGGTGGCAAACGTATGACGCGCAATATGGAAAGTCAATTCTTTATGAATGCCACAAAGGTCAGCTATTTCTTTTAAATAGGAATTCATCTTTTGGTTGCTCAGAATGGGCAATAAACGCCCCTGGTTGGATGATTGCGGGTGGTTATGGTATTTCTCTATAATGGCTGCCGAAAAGGGCAATAAAGGAATGCTAGACCGTGTGTCGGTCTTAGTTCGGTTGATGAATATCCACCGCTCGCTGTCAACACCTATTCCAATATTGCCTTGTGTGAGTTTTTTGACATCGGCATATGCCAAGCCAGTAAAACAACTAAATAAAAATATATCTTTTACCAGGTTGAGACGTTCAGTTGTAAACTCTTTATTAAACATGGTTTCAATTTCATCCTGAGATAAAAATGCTCTATCGACCTCAACAATTTTGCACTTATAGTTTATAAAAGGATCTCGGGTTATCCAACCATTTGCAAGGCAAATTCGAACAATCTTGCCGAAATTTTTGATGTATTTGGCTGTGGTGTTTTGGTTGCACTTACGTACACATTTCAAAAAGAATTCGTAGCTCGTGATGGTTTCGTGATTGATCTTGCGGATATCAATATCGGAAACTTTGTATTTCCATTGTAAAAATTCTATCGTGTGTTTTAATGATGTTTCATATCGGGTATATGTTGCGGTTGCGAATTCCCTGCCAACAAGAGCCTTTATTTCTTCGTTGTGCTGTTTAAATATACCAACCAACATGTGACTGCGTTTTTCAATCCCCAGAATTTTATTTCGCATGTTTTCTACGTTAACGAGTTCATCTTCCCGGATAAGTTGTTGCTGGTAATCATAAACCTTAGCTTTTAGGGTGTCAAGATAAGAATTAGTTGCTTTGGCTTCAGCACTTGTGCCTTTCATACGATTGCCTTCGACCGACCATTTTTCAGCTGAAGTAAAACGTTTTGTACTAAATTCGATACGCTCACCGCTGACCGTAACCCGAATGAAGATGGGTAGAAGTCCATCAATGTTTGTTTTTGTTCTCTTTACGAAAAAGAGAATGGATAGTTTTGTGTTCATTGTGGTAACCTTTAAGAGTTTTCAAAAATACTTTCTTTTTGATTCCCAAACAAGATGTTCAAAGATTGAACTGCTTGATTATAAACACTTTTATTTCAAAATCGGTGGAGTTTGTATCTTGGATTTTTAAGTCCACCGAATTCAGCACCTACAGATTGTTAGATATTGAATGTTTTGTGACTTGTTTAAAATACAAATGCCTGTAAATCATAGATTTTACAGGCATTTGAGTAGTTTTGATTTTGTCTTAGTGGAGCTGGAGGGAGTCGAACCCTCGTCCAAACAAGGAAATAATATGCTTTCTACATGTTTATCTTCGCTTAGATTTTCGTGCGTAAGCAAGACCGAAGCCACCAACCTACACCTTATCCTTTTTATTTCATTGCGTTTCCAAGGCTAAACGCAACTATCTTCGATTTATCCGCATCTCCTAATCATTGGCCTCGAAGCGACGGCCTTTGGGAAATGTCTCGTTCCAACACCTAGTATCGGAATTAAGCCTAATCTACTCTATTCGATTAAGCAGCAAGAGCGTAGTTGTTTTCGCCAGTTATAATTTTGAGACCCTGGATTTACGAGCTGTTTTCTCAAAGCTCGACATGCTTACATACCCTTTCTACCTGCTGTCAAAACCAAACAGCCCCTTTTTTTGTAAGTGGTTTATAGTAAGAGGAAAATCAAAGTAGTCAAACTGGGAACAAATATCACTAATTCTTGCTACTTACTGTAAACTACTTACTATAAACTACTTACTATATCCACTATAAACTATTTTGCGTAGCTTACCGCTCTCGTCTCTCTGATAACGGTAATTTTTACCTGACCCGGATAGGTCATTTCATCCTGTATTTTTTTAGCGATATCAAACGACAATAATTCCGTTTCTTTATCGTCAATCTTATCCGCTCCAACAATAACACGTAATTCACGTCCGGCTTGAATTGCATAAGTCTTCAATACTCCGGGGTAAGATAACGCCAGAGCTTCCAAATCGTTCAAACGTTTAATATAAGCTTCTACAATTTCGCGGCGCGCTCCGGGACGTGCTCCCGAAATAGCATCGCAAACCTGAACGATGGGTGCAATCAATGTTTCCATTTCCACTTCGTCGTGGTGGGCACCGATAGCGTTGCAAATATCAGGTTTTTCTTTATACTTCTCTGCAAGACGCATACCAAGAATTGCGTGTGGCAATTCCGGTTCGTCATCCGGCACTTTACCAATGTCGTGCAAAAGTCCGGCACGTTTTGCTTTTTTAGGATTCAATCCAAGTTCCGAAGCCATGGTGGCACACAGGTTGGCTACTTCGCGCGAGTGCTGCAACAGGTTTTGTCCGTAGGACGAACGGTATTTCATTTTACCAACCATGCGAATCAGTTCGGGATGTAAGCCGTGAACCCCTAAGTCGATGGTGGTACGTTTCCCAATTTCAATAATTTCTTCTTCCACCTGTTTACGCACTTTGTTTACTACTTCTTCGATACGAGCCGGGTGAATACGTCCGTCGGTTACCAATTGGTGGAGCGACAGACGTGCAATTTCGCGGCGAACAGGGTCGAAAGCCGAAAGCACAATGGCTTCGGGGGTATCGTCCACAATGATTTCAACACCGGTAGCTGCTTCGAGTGCCCGGATATTTCGCCCTTCCCGACCGATAATGCGGCCTTTAATTTCGTCCGATTCGATGTGGAATACGGTAACCGAGTTTTCAATAGCCGTTTCGGTAGCTACACGTTGTATGCTTTGTACGACAATCTTTTTTGCCTCTTTGTTGGCGGTCATTTTAGCTTCTTCCATGATGTCGTTGATGTACGACATGGCTTCGGTTTTGGCTTCTTCTTTCAATGCTTCAATGAGTCGCTCTTTGGCTTGTTCGGCTGATAATCCCGAAATGGTTTCGAGTTGTTCGTGTGCCTGACGGCTTAAATGTTCGAGTTCTTTTTTCTTCGATTCAATGATACTGAGTTGTTGTTCGTGACTTTCGCGAAGTGCTTCCACTTCGTTTATTTTGCGTTGCATTTCGCCTTGTTTCTGGTTCAATTGCATTTCACGTTGCTGAAGCTTTACTTCTTTTTCCTGAACCTTCGCATTGCGCTGTTGTACTTGTTGTTCATGTTCGGCTTTGAGGGCGATGAATTTTTCCTTTGCTTCAATCAGTTTGTTTTTCTTGAGCAGTTCAGCTTCCGCTTCTGCCTCCTGTCGGGCTCTTTTGTTGAAAACGCGGAAAAGGAACACTGTCCCTCCGGCTCCCACAATAAAAGCGATTAATCCGATTATTATAGATGTCATATTATTTAATGAATGGTTTAAAGTGAGTTTGTTATAATTATTGTTTTGATTAATTCCAAAAAAAAATCGCATTACGAAGATAAAAAACAAATTTAAGATCAATATTGTTGACTTAAACGTTTTATTACCAACGAAATGCGGGACAATGTAATACTTGAACGAATCTTATTTTTTTACAAGCAAATGTTTTAATTCTTCGTCGAGGCTTTTAATTTTCTCTGCCAGCGGAACTAAATCCTGGTCAACTTCTTGTTTTGATAGGGCAACGGCTAATCTGAAAGCAACCAATATGAGTATTTCTTCAGTGGCACGTTGGCTGTATAGTTTCTGGTATTCGTCCAAAAATCTGACAACAAGTTTTTCTGCCTTTCGGTATATTTCCTCATCCTTTCGGGCAATGGTCAGAGGAATTCTGAATCCGCCAATCTGGATATGGATTTTAAAAATTTCTTCGTCTTTATTCATACGCTTTATTCAGTTAAAAGCGCTAAACATTTGTCAATTTCCCGCACCATTTTATTGATACGTTGCTTCGATTCATTCCGGTCTTCGTCCGTAACTCCTAAATTTCGGGCAATACGCAAATGGTCGTAATTTTTCCGAAGCTCCAGAATTTCCTGATGAGCATGCATTAAATCGGTATGTTTCCGGTCTAATTCCGCTTTCAATTCAGCGTTTTGATCCTGCAATGACTTGTATTCCGAAATCAATTTTCGCAGTTTTGATTCAAACGCGTTTATCAGTTCTTCGTATCTATTGGTCATTTTATCGGTAAATTCAACACAAAAATAGTCTTTTGCTTTGAATTAATAAAATTTATTACAATTTTTTCAATAAAAAGTTGAAAACTCAATTTCATTCATCATCCCCGGTTCTTCGTAGCGTGAGGATTAGTGGCGGTTCAATGAGTCTGGAGCCTATAGGCGTAAACTAAAATGCTCTCGAAAAGTATTTCCCGAAAAAAATATCAATTCTGGCGCTTGAACAAAAAACAGGACTCTATAAACAGATTCTAAATGGATTGTCTTTGTTATTTTATATGATTATCCGTATTCCGACCTGTAATCCCGTTAAGGATTTAATATCGGTAGAATTATTCGCCCACCTTCGTTTATTGCACCCCATACGGGGTGCTATACGTGTGTGGAAATGTCTTTCTACCGGTATTACATGCCTACGGCATAACTGTTCAGGTCGCTTTGCGGATAGTCATTAAAAATAATACCGGGGTGAATGTAACAGACAAAATGTTATTTGTTTAAATTTTCTGCAATTTTTTGTAAAGCAACAATCATTTTAGATTGAATCATATTAAAATCCATCTCGTCGTCCGACACGTAATTAAACGCTATTTGAATATTAATGTTCTTTTCGATGCATTTTTCGATCAGTGGGGATTTATTTAACCGGTATGATTCACGCATTAAGCGTTTCAGCCGGTTACGTTTTACAGCTCGTTTAAATCGCTTTTTAGGAACACTGACGAGCACTTTTACCGGAGTTGCTTCTTTATTTTCTCCAACAAGATAAACCACACGCAAAGGATAGACGATAAACGATTTGCCATTGGTAAATAAATGGTTGACGCGAATTTCGCCGCACAAATGCTCTTTTTTCGGAAACGATATTGAGGATTCCATGTTGCCGTGTTTCAATAAAAAACAATCCCAAAAGTAAGGAAAAACTCCGATACTTTTGGGAAGGTAATGATATTATTCTGATTGTTTACTTTTTGTTTTTCTTCACGTATTCTTTCATGTAATTTTCTAAAGCCATTGTCATCGAAGGCACTCCCGGTACCGGAGCTTCCAAATCCAACCGCAAACCCGCGTCGCGTACTGCCTGGGCAGTGGTTGCGCCGAAACATCCGATCTGAATATCGCCTTGCTCGAAATCCGGGAAATTCTTCAACAATGAACTGATTCCTACAGGGCTAAAGAACAACAACATGTCGTAATTAAACTCTTCATCCGGTCCGAAGTCATTACTTACGGTTTTGTACATGACAGCTTTATGAAATGCGATTTTTGATTTTTCCAAAATAGACATGGTTTCTTCGTTCTGGACATCGGAAGTAATCAATAAGTATTTTTCTTCGTCATGTTTCTTCATGATGGTTACCAATTCAGTCATTTTACCTGTGGCACCATAAAACACTTTCCTTTTCCGGTAGTGAATATAGCGCTGTAAATACACTGCAACTGATTCCGAAACGCAAAAATATTTCATTGTTTCAGGAATAGTGATACGTAATTCTTCGCATAAACGAAAGAAATGATCAATCCCGTGGCGCGCATTAAAAATTATAGCCGTATAGTCTGAAATAGATATGCGCTGCGTGCGAAATTCTTTAGCAAAAATCGGCTCCACCTTGATAAACGGACGAAAATCAATTTTCACGTTGTATTTGTCGGCAATATCGAAATAAGGAGACTTCTCAGTGGTTGGTTGAGGTTGTGAAACCAGTATCTTCTTAATTTTCAAAGCAATGAACTTTAACAATTAAACACATTATATTATCAGTCGAAATACCTTCAATAAAATTATTATAGGCAAAATTTCGAGGGTGCAAAGATACAACAATATATAAAAAGATGCTATACTTTTTTTGAAAAATATTTGAAATAGTTTAATTATGATTAATATAGCAGCTATAATACACAGTACCAGACTGAAAGTTGCGACGGAAGAATTCAGATAAGAAGGGAAATATATCTGTAAAACAAGCGCAGGAAATAAGCTTATTCCCAGGTATGTAAGCACATTAAAATAACTCTCTTTGGCAAGTTTTATTGAAATTGTGTCAAGAAAAACATAACCGATCAATTGAGACAGGATGAATTTGACGATTAAAAATAAGATTGTTATCAGATAAAACCATAAAAATATGGAAAAGTGAAATCCGTTTTCGGGATTATACAGCCAATAATATGCATATAAACTAAACACGCCCAAAGTAAAAGTTACAAGTAAAAATTTGGTACGAAACCCAATTACGGTGTTTTTACTGAAATAGCTCGAACGCTCTTTTACCTGAAAAAATGTACGAATTGATTCCCTGATCCATGCAGAGTTTTTAATTAACGAAACCACAAGAATCAAAAATAAAACCAGAATTACACCAAAAACCCAATTTTCAGAACACGGAAGTGAAGGATGGGAGATGCCTGGAAAGCCCGTAAGCACTTGTGTATTTAGCGTGTCAAGTAGGCTTGTGGAATCGACAATTGTTAACGAATCTGTTATTTGTAACGAATCCGAAATGGTCATTGCAGAGTCAGATGCTAAACGTGTAGTGTCGGGGAGTGGCATAAGATGAATAAATTAAAAAGCAGCAAATTTGCGTACGCTCTTGTCCCATTTGGGCGAATTAAGTATAGCCGGAATTACTTCTTCAGCGGTTTCAACTACTTTCCAGATGTCACGATGAACTTCGCGCATGAAGTTTTCTTCAACAGCACGATGGAGCATGGCGACGAGCGAATCGAAATAGCCATCAACATTTACTATGATAATTGGTTTTGTAAATATCCCGAGTTGTTTCCAGGTGATCACTTCGAGCAATTCTTCCAAAGTTCCGCAACCGCCGGGCAATGCTACGGCGGCGTCAGCCATCATAGCTATTCTTTCTTTCCGTTCGTGCATGGTCTCGGTTATTATCAACTCAGTCAGCCCTTTATGATCCCATTCTTCTTCGCACATAAAACGCGGAATTATACCAGTAACTTTTCCACCGGCAGCCAAAACGCTGTCGGCAATTTGTCCCATCAAACCCATTGAACCTCCTCCATAAACCAGATGGATTCCCTCTTTTGCAAGAATTTTCCCCAATCGGTCGGCTGTTTCAAAATAAGCCGGTTTTATTTGTGTGCTCGAAGCACAATAAACACATATATACTGCATGTTACAAATTTTCAAATTCGGAATAATGAATTTTTGTGGGGCAAAAATCGGATTCTGCGGAACGTTATTCATCAATTATCTTATGAATTAATTGCAAAAATACAGTTTTCTTTCCGTATTTTTGACCATCGAATTTAAAAACAGAAAAAATGATTTTAGTTACCGGAGCAACCGGTTTGGTTGGCGGACATTTATTGTGGCATTTATTACAGGAAAACGAAAACGTTGCAGCTATCAAACGAATTACGAGCAATCTGCAGCCGTTGCGAACGATTTTCAGCTTTTACACAAATGAGCCGGACGTATATTTAAACAAGATCGACTGGAGAATAGCGGATGTGCTGGATGAAAAATCGCTGCGAAAAGCATTTAATCAGATCGATGTGGTTTATCATTGCGCGGCGGTAGTTTCGCTCGGCAATGGCAGCGATGCCATGATCGAAACCAATGTACAGGGAACAAAAAATATAGTGAAAGCTTCGATCGATACAAAAATCAACAAATTTTGTTTTGTAAGCTCGATAGCTGCCTGCGGACAGCCGGAACACGGGGAAGCGATTGACGAAAAAACGCAATGGAAAGATAGTGAAAGCCGTTCGGCATATTCGCGCAGTAAGTTTTATTCCGAAGCAGAGGTTTGGAAAGGAATTCAAGCGGGCTTGAATGCTGTAATAGTCAATCCGGGAGTTGTTTTGGGAGTTTCGGGCACCGAAACCGGAAGTTCTCAATTGTTTTCACAAATCCGGAAGGGTTTGATTTTTTATACACGGGGAGGCAGTGGCTATGTGGATGTCAGGGATGTGGTTTGTGCAATGATAATGCTTACAAAAAGTGAAATTTGTAACGAACGGTTTATTTTGGTTGGGGAAAATTGCTCAAACAAACAAATTCTCTCGTGGATGGCTGATGGCTTTGGAAAATCTCGTCCGTGGATTTGTGTAGGACGGCAAACGTTGTGGTTTGTAGGAGCTGTTGCTGAGATTTTTGGAAAAATTTTCGGATTCCAGCCTTTAATCGACAGAAGTATGGCTCGCTCGGCAACTCAACTCGAAATTTATTCAAACAATAAAATCCAGCATAAAACAGGGTTTACATTTACTCCCGTTTCAAAATGTATTGCCGATGTCTGTTCGTATTTAATGTAATAGCTGAAAAGTTTTAGCGCTGAAATAACAATATTTTGTCGGTTGCAAATACCGGCGATTACTCATCCGATGACTCAAAGTTATCGGATGAACAGACATTAAACTATTGGTGAAACTAAAATTGCAATCCCAGATTTAACCCCCAGTTTATTATCCCGGAAGTTCCATTGTAGTTAAAAGCGCCCTGTTCATTAGTTTCGGTCAGGTTGCCCGAAAAAGTCTGGATTGCCGCATAAGCGCCGATATAAAAAGCCGTTTTACCGGTGATATTGCGGTTAATCCCAATCGACAGGCGTGAGTAAAGCCCGCCTCCGTAATCGGGGTTCAACGCAAATGCATATCCTGCATCGAGTAAAACATAAGGTGAAGTTGGTTTTGTAACCAAATTGCTTTTTATTCTGAAATATAAAGGAACAAAACTGATAATTTCGGAACTCGTTTTTTCAATAATACTGAAATAAGCTACGCCTGCACCGGTAAAAAGTGTT
>JAJFVH010000110.1 GCA_021371875.1 Bacteroidales bacterium | reverse complement strand
CTTCCATTGTAGTTTTGTTTTTAATTGTGGCTTATGCCAAAACAAAAATACAAAACTTCTACAAAAACAACGCCACCTCTCGCACTAGCCCTAATTTTCATTCTCTCGGGCGTCAAGTTTGTGTCATGTGGGTTTCATTTTCTTTTTATATGATTTTGTTGGCTTTACAGTTTGCAAACAACCTGAAATACCCAATTTCCCACCTACTAATTTAGGTAACTAATTTACTTTGTCAATTGTTAAACCTAACCGGAAAACCATTTTCAATTCGAATGTTTTCTCCAAAAATTTCTTCCACACGGTTGCGTTTCTGATACATATCCCAATAAAGAGCGGCAATGTTATCGGCAATTTCGGGAGTAATCTGGCAACATACCGTTACAGTTCCACTATAAATACCTTTCGCAGCTAATTCCTCATTCAATATATAAGCGTAATTGCGCAAAGAAGCAGCCATCAGACTTAAAGAACCAATCATCGGCATAGGAATAATAGAAGACCTGCCGCCCGTCAGCAGGATCGCGCCCTCATTATTGTTGATCATGTCCGGCAAAACCTGTTGAACGCTTGCTATCGCGCCAAGAACTTGAAATTCAAACGACTTTTTAGCGATATCCGTCGTCACCTGTGACGGTGGTATGAATTCCATGCTAATCGGACTGTATTCAAGCACATCCACTGATCCGTATTCGGTTCTTATTGCCGAAAAGGCATTAATAATTGATTGCTCATCCCTTACATCGGCAATAAATCCTTTTGATTCAATTTCAAGTGATTGAAGAGTGGCAATCATTTGATCCAATGATTCTTTACGTCGGGCTATCAATGCTACCCGAAAGCCTTCTTTCCCGAATGTTTTGGCAATGGAAAGACCGAGTCCCGGACCCGCGCCAACAATAACGATTGTTTTCATTTATTTCTAATTTAAAAGTTAATATTTATTCTCAATGTTTTTTGCAAAACTGAAACTTTAATTGGTTTGCAACTTTCTTGTTTTGTGGAAATAGAGATACGAAACAGCAAGTATTACCAGGAAAACCAATGGCATACATGCAACTGAAAACGGGTCTCCACTTGATAAATGGGCAATAAATGCCGAAACAAAGGTGATGGCAAAGCCAAAGTATGCAAACTCTTTCAGACGATTGGGCGCCATTGGCAGAAGCAGAACGATTGCACCCAATATTTTAGCTACTGCAAGTTCAATCCTGAAATAGGATGGAAAACCAAGGTGCACAAAAGCTCCTTTCATTTCTTCATTGGTGAGATAGTTGAATGCAGAGAATAACATCATAACAGAAACTATTCCTGTTGATATCCAAAAAATTATTGTATCCTTTTTCATACCATCACATTTATTTGTTTGAGTAAACTGACTTTAAATACTCTTTTAGTGTAGTCGGCTTTCTGCCAAGCAGATTCCCCAAATCAGATTTTGTAGTGGACAACTCTCCTTGTCTTACAGCTTCACTAAAACCTGCAATCATTCCGATAACATCCGTTGGAACACCGGTTTTTAACAGTGTGTCCCTATAAACTTCTGTAGTAGGATTGGTGTATGTAATTTGTTTTCCTGTGACTTCGCTTAAAAAAGTCGCCACCTCGTTTAAAGAATAATTAGTGTCGTTAGCGATAACATATTCTTTGTTTTCGTGACCTTCACCTGTTAAGATATTTGCTGCCGCTTCGGCCATATCCAATCGGGTTGCAAACGATGCTTTACCATCTCCTGCAGGAAGAAAAATCCCTGCTTCCAACACTTTTTCACCCAGAAACATTGGCAATACATCAGCATAAAAATTATTTCGCATAATAGTGTAAGGAATACCACTTGCTTTTATATTCTTTTCTGTCTCGATATGCGCTTTTGCCAACATGGCGATGGGCGATGTTTCCGTTTCGTTTTTGCGTACAAAACTTGTGTAGATAATGTGTTTTACACCCGCTTCCTTAGCAGCTTTTACTGCATTCTCGTGTTGTTTGACACGATTTTGCATGTCGTTGCCTGAAATAAATAGTAGTTTATCAATTCCTTTAAATGCTGATAAAAGGCTGGAGTAATCATCGTAATCCCCAACCTTTATACGAATGCCTTTGTTCTTTAAATCTTCGGCTTTTGCTACGTTTCTAACCATTGCGGTTATTTCATTTGCCGGAATGTTTTTTTTCAGAAGAAAATCAATGGTTGCTCTTCCAAAATGTCCTGTTGCTCCTGTTATTAAAATCATTTTTTCTTGTTTTTTTAATGAAACGAATTATAATTCCGCAAAAATACCTATATTTGCCTATATTTTAGTAACCAGTATACTAATGTATAGTATATTTTTGATATACTTTTATAAACAAAAAAGATGGAAATAAGTTCGGAATTAGAAAATTTAAAAAGTTGTCCGGCTCAATTTGTGTTGGCAATTAATGATACGCTCAATGTAATAAGCGGGAAATGGAAACTTCCTATTATCGGGTCATTATTATATGGTAAAAAACGATTTCGAGAATTGGAGCGGGGGATACCCAAAATTTCTCCTCGTATGCTTTCAAAGGAACTGAAAGATTTAGAAGCCAATGGTATTGTAAAACGGACAGTTTATGATTCAATTCCTGTTATAGTGGAGTATGAGTTGACAATATCGGGAGAGTCGTTGCATCAAGTGCTGGAACCAATGATCGAATGGGGCTTGCAACACAGAAAAAATGTTATAGGTAAGTGAACACTTTACTGTTTATTTTTGGTTCGTTGGGAACAATTACTGTTGAAATTTACGAAAACAATGCTTCAGAGCTGATGAAAATAAGGTATCTGAATAATTAAATTCAGGATGATTGGTTAATTCACAAGGGTGTCCGGGAAAGCAAATGGATACCCTTGTTTTAACTTTAATGGATACATTCTATAAGCTTTTTCTATAAGCCCTTTGGATAGTTCTTGTGTAAAAAACGCTTGATAAATAAAATTATCCGGGGAAAACCCATCTTTCGACACGAATAGTTTTTTTATTTTATTCATTAAACATTTTGCAATTCTTATTGTTAAGAGTAGAGTAAATCTATAATAAAAAAGATGAGATATTGATTTTTTATTATATTTGTAGGTAAAATTATTACAAATTGAATAAAATTGCAGAATTTATGGTTTTCGACAAAGAAATGATTGAGCAGGTTTATGCTGCACTGCCTCGAAAAATTGAAGAAATAAAAAATAAATTACAACGTCCGCTTACGTTGACCGAAAAAATTCTATATGCACATTTATCGAAGGACGAGACCCTGAAAAGTTACGAACGTGCGGTGGATTATGTCAACTTTTCGCCCGACCGTGTGGCTATGCAGGATGCAACCGCCCAGATGGCTTTGTTGCAATTGATGAATTCGGGTCGTAAGACGGTAGCTGTTCCTTCAACCGTACATTGCGACCACCTTATCCAGGCACACATTTCGGCAAAGGAAGATTTACAAACTGCCGAAGATTCAAACCGCGAAGTGTATGATTTTTTGAGCGCCGTTTCCAATAAATTCGGTATCGGATTCTGGAAACCGGGTGCAGGGATCATTCATCAGGTAGTGCTCGAAAACTATGCTTTTCCCGGCGGAATGATGGTGGGAACCGACTCGCATACGCCCAATGCCGGTGGATTAGGCATGATTGCCATTGGAGTGGGAGGAGCCGATGCGGTTGACGTGATGGCCGGCCTTCCCTGGGAACTGAAAATGCCCAAAATCATTGGCGTAAAACTTACCGGTAAATTGTCGGGTTGGGCTTCACCTAAAGATGTAATTTTAAAATTAGCCGGAATTCTGACTGTAAAAGGCGGAACCAACGCTGTGATTGAGTATTTCGGCGAAGGCACAAAATCCTTGTCGGCTACCGGAAAAGGAACTATATGTAATATGGGCGCCGAGGTTGGCGCCACTACATCTATTTTCCCCTTCGACGAAAAATCGGCAGCTTATCTCGAAGCTACAGGCCGCCCTTCGGTTGCCGGACTTGCTTTACAAAATATTGAACATCTTCAGGCGGATACCGAAGTGGTGGCAAATCCCGAAAAATATTACGACAGAATTATCGAAATCAATCTGAGTGAACTCGAACCATACATCAACGGGCCTTTTACGCCCGACGCAGCGTATCCGCTTTCGGAATTTGCACAGGCGGTAAAGGGAAAAAACTATCCGCAAAAAATGGAAGTGGGATTGATCGGTTCGTGTACCAATTCTTCGTACGAAGACATGACCCGTGCTGCTTCTATTGTGAAAAAAGCCAAAGCAGATGGACTGAAAGTGCAAGCACAATTTATAATCAACCCCGGCTCGGAGCAGGTGCGCTATACGGCCGAACGCGATGGCGTGTTGGCCGAATTCGAATCGGTAGGCGCTGTAGTGATGGCAAACGCCTGCGGCCCGTGCATCGGCCAGTGGAAACGCGAAATGGATGTGGCTGATCGTCCGAATTCTATCATTACTTCGTTCAACCGTAACTTTGCAAAACGCAATGACGGGAATCCGAATACACATACTTTTATCAGCTCGCCCGAAATTGTAGCTGCATTGACTATTGCAGGCGATTTATGTTTTAATCCTTTAAAAGATACCTTGACCAATGATAAAGGCGAACAAGTGAAATTGCATGAACCAAGCGGTTACGAATTGCCTTTGTTGGGGTTCGATGTGAAAGATGCCGGATATATTGCGCCGGTTGAAGACGGGAGCCGGATTGAAGTGCAAATCAATCCCGAATCGAAACGCCTGCAAAAACTGGTTCCATTTTCACCATGGGATGGTAAGGATTTGATAGAACAGCCTTTATTAATCAAAGCCAGAGGCAAATGTACTACCGACCATATTTCAATGGCAGGTCCCTGGTTACGTTTCCGCGGACATCTCGATAATATCTCGGACAATATGCTGATAGGCGCTGTGAATGCTTTCAACGAAAAAACAAATGCCGTGCTCGATCCTGAAACAGACGAATATATAGCCGTACCTGCTTTGGCACGCAAATATAAAGCACAGGGAATCGGCTCGATTGTAGTTGCCGAGGAAAATTATGGCGAAGGTTCGAGTCGCGAACATGCGGCCATGGAGCCACGTTTCCTTAACGTGAAAGCTATTTTGGTAAAATCTTTCGCCCGTATCCATGAAACCAATCTGAAAAAACAAGGCATGCTCGCCCTCACTTTTGCCGATAAAAATGACTACGACAAAGTGCGGGAAGATGATAAAATCAGTATTTTGGGATTAATAACATTCGCTCCCGGAAAGAATCTTGTGATTAAACTGAAACATTCTGATGGAACGACTGAACAATTTGAAGCTATTCACACTTATAATGATGCACAGATTGAGTGGTTTAGAGCGGGAAGTGCGTTGAATGGACTTGTTTAGTGAGAATAACTTAATTTCTTAATTAACTTATTCTCCAATCCAACTGATTCAACTCAACAAAAACAATGAAAAACAAAAATAACAACATACACAATGGAAAGAGAAAAGGATTTTCTGATATATAAATTATCGGAAACAATTAAATCGACGAGTCGTATCGACAAAGAATTATTCACCCAGTACAATGTAAAACGAGGATTGCGCAACGAGGATCATTCCGGTGTGTTAGTTGGGTTGACAAAAGTGGGCGATGTGGTGGGTTACGAGCGTTTGCCCGAAGGTGGATTAAAAGCCATTCCGGGTAAGTTATTTTACAGGGGAATTGATGTGGAGGATTTGGTACACGGACTCGAGGCTGAAGATCGTTTGGGCTTCGAAGAAACGGCATTTCTTCTGTTGTCGGGTTATCTTCCCGATGCCGAAGAATTGGATGCATTTTCGCAACTGTTGAACGAATCGATGGTGCTGGAGCAAAAAGCTAAAATGAATATCCTCGACCTTGAAGGACGTGATATCATGAATATATTGGCACGCAGCGTGTTGGAAATGTACACTTTCGATCCGAATGCCGATGATATTTCACGCGATAACCTGATTCGTCAGTCCATCGACCTGATTTCGAAATTTCCTACCATCATTGCTTATGCCTATAACATTCTTCGACACAGTCAACAAGGACGTTCGCTGCATATCCGTCATCCGAAAGAAAGCGCTTCGATTGCCGAAAACTTCTTGTTTATGATGAAAGGTCCGGGTAAGTATACCGAACTTGATGTAAAACTGCTTGACCTTTGCCTGATTCTTCATGCCGAACATGGTGGTGGTAATAATTCAACCTTCTCGGTACGCGTAACCAGTTCTACTTTGACCGACACTTATTCTGCCATTGCAGCCGGCATCGGTTCGCTGAAAGGACCTTTGCATGGGGGCGCCAATATCAAGGTGGTTGAAATGTTTGAACATCTGAAAACGGCTATCAAGAAATGGGATGATGTAAAAGAAATTGACAACTATTTGAAAAAGATGTTGAATAAAGAAGCCTACAATAAAAGCGGCATCATTTACGGCATCGGACATGCCGTTTATACCGTTTCCGATCCTCGCGCTTTGCTGCTTAAGGAAATGGCACGCAAATTAGCCGATGAAAAAGGTTTGCAAAAAGAATTCGCGTTCCTCGAATTGATCGAAGAACGTGCCGTTAATGCTTTTATGACATTCAAAGGTGCAGGAATCAACAAACAGGTTTGTACCAATGTTGATTTTTATTCAGGTTTTGTGTATGATGCTATGGGACTTCCAGCCGAAGTTTATACTCCTTTGTTTGCCATGTCGCGTATCACCGGTTGGTCAGCTCACCGCATCGAAGAACTTAACTTTGCGAGCAAACGCATTATCCGCCCGGCTTACAAAAATGTGGGTGACAAAAAAGCGTTTATTCCATTGGAAAAAAGATAAAAACAGCTCCAACAAACCTCCCCATAGGGAGGCATTAAGACAAACTTATTAAAACGAATACAAATAATAAATTATATGCTCTTTAATCCCCCCTTTGGGGGATTGAGGGGGTTTATTTATATGCAAAAAATAAAAGTACAAAATCCCGTTGTAGAACTCGACGGAGACGAAATGACCCGCATTATCTGGTCGTTTATCAAAGAACAACTTATTCTTCCTTACTTCGATCTGGATATTAAATATTACGATTTAGGAATTGAGAACCGAGATTTGACCAATGATGAAGTAACTGTTGACGCAGCTAATGCCATCAATAAATACAATGTAGGCATTAAATGTGCTACCATTACGCCCGACGAAGCCCGTGTAAAAGAATTCGGACTGAAAAAAATGTGGAAATCGCCTAACGGGACACTTCGTAACATCATTGGTGGAACCGTTTTTCGCGAACCGATTATTTGTTCAAACGTTCCCCGCTTAGTACCGGGTTGGACTCAACCGATTGTGATTGGGCGTCATGCTTTTGGCGATCAGTACAAAGCAACCGATGTGGTGATTAAAGGCAAAGGCAAGCTTAAAATGACTTTTACCAACGAAGCCGGCGAAATACAGGAAT
The DNA here is from genome assembly GCA_021371875.1 of Bacteroidales bacterium. GTDB lineage: Bacteria > Bacteroidota > Bacteroidia > Bacteroidales > Paludibacteraceae > Paludibacter. The sequence goes on along the minus strand of JAJFVH010000110.1, from coordinate 944 downwards.
GGGAAGTGTTCGACTTCAAAGGCGACGGAGTTGCTTTAAGTATGTACAACACCGACGAATCGATTTACGGGTTTGCTCAATCTTCCTTTCAGGTAGCGTTGGAAAAGAAATGGCCTTTGTACCTCTCAACCAAAAATACTATTCTGAAAGCTTATGACGGACGTTTCAAAGATATTTTCCAGGAAGTATATGAAAAAGAGTTCAAAGCCAAATTTGACCAAGCCGGTATTGTTTACGAACACCGCCTGATTGATGACATGGTGGCTTCGTGCCTGAAATGGAATGGTGGCTTTGTGTGGGCTTGTAAAAACTATGACGGCGATGTACAATCGGATACGGTTGCTCAGGGATTCGGTTCGCTCGGACTGATGTCATCAGTACTTGTAACGCCTGATGGCAAAACAGTGGAAGCGGAAGCAGCTCATGGAACCGTAACGCGTCACTATCGTCAACACCAGCAAGGTAAAGAAACTTCGACCAATCCGATTGCTTCTATCTTTGCCTGGACACGTGGTTTGGAACATCGTGGTAAATTAGACGGAAATGATGCTTTGATCAATTTTTGCCGTAAAATGGAACAAGTTTGTGTTGAGACTGTTGAGGCTGGTCAAATGACCAAGGATTTGGCTATGCTCGTTCATGGTGATAATGTGAAACGAGGAGATTATCTGAATACACAGGATTTTCTGGCTGCCATCAAACGCAATCTGGATGCTAAATTGGCTTAAAACCTGATATTGATTGATAAAAGGGGCTGTTTCAAAATTTATTGAGTCAGCCCCCGTTTTTTTACTTAAACTTTCGTAAGCATCCCAAATTAGCCGTATTTTTTGAGGAGGATCAAATTTTGATCTTTGTCGAAAAAAAGTTATGTTTAGTTTAAATGAAGGGAATCGGTTTGTAGTATGCCTGCAAGGAGTAGATTTACGCAAAGGTTTGGATGG
>JAJFVH010000107.1 GCA_021371875.1 Bacteroidales bacterium | reverse complement strand
GACCTGATGGCCGTATTTTTCGTCGATCAATTCGGGGTCGGTGATATATTCGGTGGTGGCTTCGTCGGTAAAAATGGAACTGGTCATCATGGGATTGCCCAGTTCGCGGACAATCTCCAGCGCAATATTATTCTTGGGCATACGGATACCGACGGTTTTCTTATTTTTGAAAAGCTTGGGAAGTTTACTGCTGCCATTCAGGATAAAGGTAAATGGTCCGGGCAGGTTTTTCTTCATCAACATAAAAGCAGTATCATCCATTTTGGCATACTCGCTTACCTCGCTCAGCTGGTGGCAAATAAATGAGAGGTTGGAGCGGCGTAAATCGTGGTTTTTAATTTTTGCAATAAACTCTACTCCCGCCCCGTTGAAAATATCGCAGCCGAAAGCATAAACGGTATCCGTGGGAAGAATTATAATTCCCCCGTTACGCAGAATACCTGCAATACGACGTATTTCGGCAGGATTCGGATTATCCTCGTAAAGTTTAATAAGCATAGCCTCAACCTCCCTCTCGTGACACGGCAAAGGAGGACGTATTTTAAGTTTGTAATGAATTACAAAGTTACAAAAAAATCCTGCAAATTAACTTTACAGGATTCTATATTTAAAACTACCAACTGAATAGCCGTCGGCTCACCATCAAAAAGCGTCGATAATGGCTTTGAAGTCGGCCACTTTCAACGAAGCGCCACCAATCAGGCCACCGTCGATATCGGGTTGAGCAAACAATTCGGGAGCGTTTTTAGCGTTACAGCTGCCACCGTAAAGGATGGAAGTGTTTTCGGCAATTTCCTGTCCGTATTTAGCAGCAATCAATGAGCGGATAAATGCCAGCATTTCCTGTGCCTGTTCGGTTGAAGCCGTTACGCCGGTTCCGATAGCCCAGATAGGTTCGTAAGCAATCACGATTTTATTAAAATCGTCGGCACTCAGGTTAAATACGGTTTCTTCCAATTGACGCTGAACATAAGCGTTTTGTTTGTCAGCATTACGAATATCCAACGCTTCGCCGCAGCAATAGATAGGAGTCAGACCGTTAGCCAGCGCCAAAGCAACCTTGTCGTTCAGGATAGCGCTTGTTTCGCCATAATACTCACGACGTTCAGAGTGGCCAAGAATTACATATCCGGCGCCTGTGGATTTTACCATAGAGGCGCTCACTTCGCCTGTATAAGCTCCCGATTCCTTGTTAGCACAGTTTTGGGCGGCCACACCGATTTTCCGGGTATCGATAGCAGCAACAACACTTGCCAAATGGATAAACGGAGTCCCGATTACTACCTTGCAATTCAGGCTTGCACCTGCCAATGCTTCGTTCAATTCCGTAGCTAAAGCCAACCCTTCCTGAAGGCTTTTGTTCATTTTCCAGTTTCCTGCAACAATGTTTTTTCTCATTTTTCTTTTATTATTTATAGTTTGATATTTAAATCAATTTATTCAAAGTCGCGCCAGTGCCATTTACCCGTGATGGTACCATTTTTTATAAGTATAAGTCCGGGATTGGCGCGAATCATTGTTTTCAGCGTAATCGGGTCGGTTTTACAAAATGGATATGTTACCTTGGTTTTAGCCACAAAATTCCTTACCTCATCATCGCCCGAAGCGGTAAGCGCATAGAATCTTGTTGTTGAGTTTTTATATTTCTGATAAAGCTTTTCGGCAATTTTTGCGCCTTCTTCCGAGGCTTTATTTACATCATACATAATAAGCAGATAGGTATAGCCGGGATTGTAAATCACATTTTCGGTAATATCGTCGAAATTGGCATCAACAATTGAGAAGTCGTGGATGGGCGGTTTGTATCCCGTCGAAACCAGCACTGTTTTCTGGTCTACAAAAACCCAGGTCGAATCATCTTTGGGATAATTTTCGAGTGTAAACTCTTTTTGCACGCCGTCTTTTTCGTAGATAAAAGTGGTGAGATATTCGTCGGCAGGCGCATCCTCGGGCACAAACATGGCTTCGGGGATATTCACACCCACTTTATAGGGGCGGAAATCGATCAAGGGTAAATGGTTATACGAATAAAGCGAAAGAGCCACCCCTGTTCCGATAAAAACCAGCGTGATTATCCATTCGGCACGCGGTAAAAACACCGGGCGTTTGTCATGGGTTGTTATCAACAGGACAATGACAAGAATAAATAAAACTATATTTTTATAAAAGGTATGCCAATTGCTTATCACCAGTGCATCGCCAAAACATCCGCAGTCGGTAACGGGGTTGTAGAGGGCAATATACAAGGTGAGCGGCGTCATGACCAGCATAAATGCCAGCGCCACGAAACTTGTGGCTCGTAGATGAATCCGGAACAAAAGATTCAGCCCAATCAGCAATTCGAGTGTTGAAAGTGCAATGGCGGCAGGCAGGGCTACAGGAGTAAAGCTTGCAAAAGCGCCTCCGAAAGTTGTGAGATAATCTTCGATTTTATAGGTGAACCCGAGCGGATCGATAGATTTTACAAAGCCCGAAAAAATGAAAACCACAGCCAGCAATACACGGCTTATGAATATCAGAACCGGAACCGGTTTTTGCAAGGCAGTTTTTATAGGAGAATTATTACTGTTGAACGACATGTTGAAATAGTGGATAAGCTATAAGTTTAACACTGCAGACCGAAAATAACGGTCTGAAAAATCAAATGAATCATAATTAGTACTTGAAAGAAAACTCAGTGTTTGATAAGAAAACGTCAAGGTCAAGGCGCACGAAACAGCAAAAGGAGTCCCGATGAATCGGGATGAGTAGTTTTTGATGTGAGTGCAACGCAGAGATTGGCGTTTTCTTGCAAACACTAATTAACGTGAGTTCGACATATAGTGAAGCCCTCGCTATAAATCCGGCAATATCAGAAGTGGCGTGAATCCGACACATTTATCGCTACTTTTCCATTTTAATCAGCCCGAACACCGAATAGTTAATCATATCAAAGTAATTGGCATCAACTCCTTCCGAAATCAATGTTTTGCCCTGGTTATCCTCAATCTGTTTAGTTCGGTAAATTTTCATCAGTATCAAATCGGTGTACGACTCCATGCGCATCGTGCGCCACGCTTCGTCGTAATCGTGGTTTTTAGCCATCATCAAGTCTTTGGCCTGCTGCATGTATTTGTTGTACATTTCCAGTCCGCGGTCGAAAGTCATATCGTCGGTTTCCGAAAAACCAAGTTCCAGTTGAATCAATCCGATAATGCCGTAATTCACAATGGCAATCAGCTCAGAACGTATGTCCTCGTCCACTTTCGAAACGCCTTTGGTTTCGATGCTGCGTATGCGGTTGGCTTTGATGAAAATCTGATCGGTAACCGATTGCGGACGCAAAATTCGCCACGATGCACCGTAATCTTTCATCTTTTTGGTGAAAATATCACGGCAAATAGCAGCTACCTGATCGAATTGCTGGTCGGTTTGGCTCATAATGTAAAGCGGTTTTTTTGAATTGACAAAGGTACAATTTTTTGTTGAAACGGACAATTCAAAAAAATGCTCATAATTCACATTTAGGCGCCTCAATGAAAATGTAAACGGAATGAAATAAAGCTTTGATATTCGTTAAAACCTCCTGTCCGTGCATGGATATTCCGAACAATTTCACGATATTTGTAACTGAAACAACTGAATTATGCAAAAACACCCCCTGTTTTTCTTTCTTTTTATCCTTATTTCCATGTCGGTTGTTTGCGCACAGGAATCGGGTTATGCGTCGTTTTACAGCAAACGGCTGCACGGGCGGCATACTTCGGATGGCAGCCATTACCACAACGACAGCCTTACCTGCGCCCACAAAACCTACCCTTTCGGCACCTTGCTGCTCGTGCGCAATCCTAAAAATGACAACGAGGTAATTGTAAAAGTAACCGACCGCGGTCCGCACATCCGCAACCGGCTAATCGACCTGTCGTATTGTGCAGCCGAACGATTGGATATTATACGCGCCGGAGTTGCCAAAGTGGAAATAACAAAAATCGACCTCCTGCCCGAAGAAATCCGCCTGATACCTGTTCCCAAAGTGTATGTGCCCGTGTCGCCACTGAGGTTTTTGACCCCCGAACTACAATCGCATATTAAAAATATCCTGCCACCGGTAAAATCCACAAAAAAACGTGGGGCAAAACGCAGCGAATAATCCGGCTTCCTTTTGCAGTTAATATAATTTAGGACTTGTTGAAAAACACATACATTGTTGATAAAAAGTGTATTATATCCTAGGCTTTTATTCAATATGCAAGCCTTTTAGATGGGAAACGGGAAAATTATACCGTGTAACACAGTGAAATTAAGAAAGCAAATAATGATTAACCCTCGCGATTAAATAAAGATTTTCTACCTCTGGTGTGTCAAATTGCCAAAAATAAAAGAATAAAACTAAAACCGGCTGAATTTCCTCTCAGAAATTCAGCCGGTTCTTTTAATCATCACATTACCGCATCATCAAATCATCATATTATTTATAATGATTATCCGCAATGTGTCCTAATTTATAGTTAGGTGCGCTGCACCTCTGGTTTGAGAGGCTTAACTATTTCTACAAAGATGATCGGGACGCTGTCCCTTTTATGGGTAACTAACTTTATATTCTATGTTTTAGGTACGGAGTACCGATCATCTTTGTAGTCCGTTAATAATCAGATAAATTTAAGGTGCAGAGCGCCGGAATATATTATTTGAAGCTTTAGGAACTTTTGCAGATAATCATTTTCTTTATTTCTCCTTCAGTTTCGCAAAATACATAGCGAACGAACGGTACAGGAAGTGTGTCCATTTACCAAATGGAACTATAATCAGCGCCCATTGCACCAATACGGTGAGATGGAAAATATACAGCCATTTATTCGTTTCCAGGATATCGAGGTCGATAAACAGGCGAACCATAAAAGCAGTTAAGCCCATTAGAAACAACCATACCACGAAAAATATATCCGAAGGTTGGGAGTGTTTGCTCACCTGTTTCTTTTGCTTGATGCGGCTCGAAACAAAATCGATGGTTACCACGAAAACTATGGCGCTCATTACATATCCTAAAATGATTACAAACAAATAAGGCGACCCGAACCAGTTCAAAACTACTGTGGTGAACAGCAACGACAGATACCCGATAACCAGTATAAAATGTTCGAACCACCGGAATTGATTATCGTCGCACCCCAGTGCGCGTTTCTGGGTAAACATGTGAATAAACAATTCGCCCATACTCTTTACATACTTCATAAGCGGCACTTTCACTTTTGGCTTCAGAATAGTGAAATACCACATACGCGCCACGTTTGGCATCAAAATAAGCAGACCTACGGTACCAATGGCTATCATTTCGAACAGATGGCCAAAATGCATCATTTTTTCCAGTTCAAAGCCTACCGATGCCACGAATACTATTACGCCGACAAAAGTCAGGATAAATGCCGCCAGACTTACGTGCAATGATTTATACATAAGCCCCGAAAAACCTGTCCAGTCGTATTGAGCGGTAAGATAACGTCGCAGCGACATCATCAACTCGCCCGGACTTGCCTGACGGGGACATTCAGCACTGCATTCGCCGCAATAATAACATTCCCAGGGTTTGAGCGACGCTTTGATATCGTCTTCCAACCCGAGCGTGGCGTAACGAATCATTTCGCGTGGAAACGAACTGTCGGCAGTCGAAAGCGAACAGGTTGCCGTACAGTTTCCGCAATTGAAACAAGCATTGAAGTCGTCCGACCCATATTTTGATAATTCAGTTGCAAATTTTGGATTTACTCTTGACATAAAGCCCCTCCTAACCTCCCCGAAGGGGAGGAATTAAAATTAGTATTGATTTTTGTATTTCTCATTTTGTAAAGAATCTCTTTTCTTAAAATCCCCCTTTAGGGGATTTAGGGGGCTGTTTATAATAATAGTACGTTTCCTTCTCATCCATACCTGCCGGAACCACTACGCCGTATTTGTTCATGGTCATCAGGTGGAAGGTAACCAGTTCACTGGCAAGTCTGGAATTAGCAGCAATTTCAGGAATCGTGTTTTTCTCGTCAGTCATGCCGGCAAGGATTTCGCGCCAAACCTGTGGATATTCTTTCATGGCCTGCCCCCCACCCCCTGAAGGGGGAGTAAGAACATCTTCGGTTTCGCCTGCTCCTTTTTCTTTGATATCAAAATCCATCATAAATCCGTCAATCATCGATTCAATTTCATTATCGGTATATTGAGCAATTTCAATGGCATTTTCAGGACAAACCGGAGCACAAATTCCGCAACCGGTACAAACCGCTTTGTTAACACCAGCCACGTGTTTATTGCCAAAGAGGACTTCTTTGATAGCCGTATAATCGCACACATCCGAGCATTTTCCGCACCAGGTACAAGCATCGGCATTTACGCGGGCAATAATCGGGTCGACCGAAACAGTGCCGCTTTTGAGCAATGCAGTAATTTTTGAAGCACCTGCCAATGACGATTGAACCGATTCGCTTACGTTCTTCGGTCCCTGGCAGGTTCCGCCGATATACACGCCTTTGATAACCGTTTCAACCGGTTTCAGTTTAGGGTGAATCTCGTTGAAGAATTTATCGCGTCCAATCGGAATTTTGAATAGTTCAGAAATGTGCGTTGCATCTTCGCGAGCCACCATGCCGGTAACTAACACGACCAAATCAGCTTCAATTTCCATTTCTTTTTTGGCTGTCAAATAATCTTTGACTTTTATCAGAACTTTGTCTTTCCCCTTTCCTTTGGAGAGGCTGGGAGAGGCTACAACCGGCATTTCTTTTTCTTCGTATTTAAAATACAAATCGCCTTGTTTTGAAGACTCGGCATATATCAATTCCTGTTTACCATACGTGCGAATATCGCGGTACAGGTGGTAAGTCTGGATATCTTTGTATTTTTCTTTCAGTTGCAATGAGGTATGTATGGTAGAAGTACAGCACTGGCGAGAACAATATTTATTATCACCTTTGGTCTGACGGCTTCCCACGCAATAGATAAATGCGACACTGTTGATTTTTTTACCATTGTAAACCAGTTTGCCGGAATTCATTTCCATCAAACGGTTTAGCTCCGGCAATGTCACTACATTCGAAATAGTCTTGTAGCCAAATTCACCTTCTTTGGGTTGATAATGATCGTAACCGGTAGTTACCAACACCGAACCGGCAATCAACGAAAGCGTTTGCGCTTCTTCGTTCAAATTAAGCGTGGAAGCAAATTTTCCTGTAAAATCAGTAGCATCTTTCAACGCTTCTGCCACCACTACCGGCACATCCGGCAACGCTTCGGGGTAATTTTTATAAATGGCTTTGCGTTCAATTAATCCCAGGTTAAAATCGTCATGAACGTTCACAGGACATTCGTCCATAGCACGTTTAACGGCTTTTTTATCTGCATTCGGGTTGATATAACGTGGTTTTACTTTTATGTCTACGTTGAAATTTCCCAAACTACCCGATACTTTTTCAACCGTTGCTCCGGTGAAAATAGTGATGTTCGGAAACTTTTTCATTTCATTGTAAAGCGCTGCCACCACTTCTTTTCCATTCTGATTAGTTGGGAAAAGAATTTCTTTCTGGGCAACGCGTCCGCCTACAAAATAATCTTTCTCTATCAGGAAAACTTCGTTGCCCGAGCGAGCCAGATCGATGGCCGCTTTCATGCCCGAAACCCCTGCCCCAATCACCAATGCCGATTTTTTTACCGATAGTTCAATGTTTTCCAACGATTCGGAATACGACACGCGGTTGATGCCGGCACGGATAAGTCCGGCTGCTTTTACGGTTGCTTCACGTGGACGGTCGCTGTGTGGCCACGAACATTGCTCGCGGATATTTACCTGCACATAGTTCGAAGGATTCAAACCCGCACGTATCGCCACATTCTTGAAAGTATGTAAATGCAATTTTGGCGAGCAAGAGCAAACCACGATAGCATCCAGATTATTTGCCTGTATGTCACTGACCATGTCTTTTTGGTTAGAGTCGGCACACGCAAACATTACGTCTTTGGAAACAACAACGTTTTCCTCCTGATGGAACATTTTGCCCAACTCTTCCACATCTACGTAATCGGAAATATTTCCGCCGCAATGACAAATATATACACCTATTCTTTGTTTCATATAGCCCCCTAAATCCCCCGAAGGGGGACTTTTTAATTAGTTTCGTAATAATTTTATTGCAATTTCAAAGACTTTTCCCTCTTGAAGTCCCCCTTCGGGGGATTTAGGGGGCTGGTTCTTCTATTCAAATATCCAGCAACTTCCGAAGCAGCAGCGCCCGCCGACAAAATTGAATCAGGGATATCTTTTGGTCCTGAAGCAGCTCCCGCCACATAAACTCCTTCGATACTTGTCAATGAAGGGCTTATCAATTCATCGGTTTGTTTTACAAAGTTGAAAGCGTCCAGTTCCAGTAACTGATTTTTGAACATTTGCGGAATTTCTTTATTTGGAACAACACCTACCGAAAGTACCACCACATCGTGTTTGGCTTCTTTTACAATGCCTTTGGTAACATCTTCGTAACGAATAATCAGGTCGCCGCTTCCATTTTCGTTCTCTCGGATTTTAGCCACTTTCCCTTTTACAAAGTTCACTCCCATCGATTTAGCTTCCTGGAAAAATTCCTCATAACCTTTACCAAATGCACGGATATCCATATAATAAATGGTGATATCGGCCATGGGCAACGCACCCATCAATAATTGCGCTTGCTTAATGGAATACATACAGCAAATTTGCGAGCAAATCGGATTATTTTCACAATCGGCGCCACAACCTGAATTCTCAATAGCCGAGTCACGCGAACCGGTACAAAGCACGTACGCAATATTATCCGGCGTTTTCCCATCTCCCGGACGAAGCACATTGTTGAACGGACGTGTTGGTGCAATGAGGCGGTCCATTTGCATGGAATCAATCACGTTAGCATATTTTGCATAACCGTAATTCGGTTTTCCCGTTGGAGGGAACAGTTTGTAACCTGTTGTTAGCACTACCGATTTTACGGTTGTATTGATCACCTGTGTTTTCTGACTAAAATCAATCGCATTCGACGGACAGGCAGCCACACACTGGTGACATTCGCGGCAATTACTGCAATCCAGGCAGCGTTCGGTGCTGGCTTTCAATTCGGCTTCGGTAAATGTTTGTTCCACTTCCTCCCAACTTGTTGCACGTTGTGCAAGCGGCATCATACCACCCGGAACAGCCGGTTGTACTTTGCCGTTGTATTTGCTGAGAACCTTGCTTTTATCAATAGCGGGCAGTTTGTCGCCATCTTCAAAATCTTCCATGTTCAAATCACGTAAGTATTTGTCCATGTAGAAAGCAGCTTTTTTACCTTGTCCGGCCGCTTCAATCAAAGTGGTTGCACCTGTAACTGTATCGCCACCTGCAAAAATATAATCAACAGAAGTTTGCAGCGTTTTTTTGTCGGCTACAATTGTTCCGTTTTTATTCAAATCAATTTGTCCCGCAAAAGGTGAAGTGGAAGGTTTCAAACCGATAGCTTCGATTACATAATCTACATTTTCGATATATTCCGAACCTTTTACAGGTTCAGGACTACGACGACCGCTGGCATCTTTTTCGCCTAACTGCATTTTTACTAATTGAACCTGTTTGATTTGGCCTTCTTCGCCCATGTATTTCACCGGATTGCGGAGTATCATAATTTCCACCCCTTCTTCTTCCGCTTCGTGAATTTCAGGAGCAAAACATGGCATTTCTTCACGGCTGCGACGGTAAACAACCGTTACTTTTTCAGCGCCCAAACGCAATGAGGTGCGGGCAGCATCAATGGCTGTGTTACCACCACCAATCACCATCACGCGTTTGCCTTTCAGGTCTTCTTTTTTACCGATATTGGCTTCACGAAGAAAATGAAGGCAATCCACAACACCTGCCAAATCCGAACCTTCCGTTTTTGATGAAACTGCATCGTGTGTTCCAACCGAAACGAAAACGGCATCATAACCTTCTTTTTTCAAGGCTTTCAAATCGGTAATTTTTTTGTTTACTTCTATTTTTACACCCAAAACGGTGATATTTTTCAAATCGCGATCGACCACGCTTTTAGGTGCACGATATTCCGGCAAAGCCAAGCGTAACATTCCACCGGCAGCAGGAGCAGCTTCGAAAATAGTCACTGTATGACCTTTCAAAGCCAAATGATAAGCAGCAGTGATTCCGGCAGGACCCGAACCGATTACGGCAATTTTCTTGTCAGTCTTATTTTTAATTTCCACTGCAGGAGCTTCGGGATATTTTTCGTAATACCAGTCGGCAAAAAAGCGTTTAGTTTTGCGAATGTCCACTGCAGCTTCCAGACTTGCACGTGTACAAGCATTCTGACAAGGAGCGTAACAGGCACGACCCAAACTTCCGGGAAAAGGAATATCTTCGAGGTGAAGCTTCATGGCTTCTTCATATTGTCCGTTGCGTGCCAAGGTAATGTATCCATAAGGTTTTACGCCTCCCGGACATTCGTTGATACAAGGAGCAGAATGATCCTGACGGTCGATAGTGGCAATACGAGGATTAGCGAGATTGAAAGGAATATAAGCCACTTTACGTCCTGCAAGGTTGGCATTATAATCATCGCTGCGTACTTCGGGACAAACCGCTTCGCACTCGGCACAACCGGTGCAATCTTCAGGTATAATGTAACGGGCTTTTTTCGAGATTTGCACATTAAAATCATCTCCCTCTTTCGTAATACCGTCAATCTCGCTGTTGAGTGCAAGCGTGATGTTAGGGTGGCGAGCGGTTTCCGACATTTTCGGAGTGGTAATACAGGCCGCACAGTCCAGCGTTGGGAACACTTTACTGAGCTGAATCATTTTACCGCCGATGGATAAGGCTTTATCCACTAAAAGTACTTCATGACCCATATCAGCAAGGCTTAAAGCAGCTTCCTGACCGGCAATTCCGCCTCCGATAACTAATGCATCGTAACCCCCAGAAGTCCCCCTCAATCCCCCCGAAGGGGGGAAGTTTGAGTTAGTATCTTTTTTTATATTTTTATCATTATTCATAAAATTCTGATTCTCTATTTTGATAATCAATACTATTATTAAAGTCCCCCTTCGGGGGATTTAGGGGGCTTCTTCTAACCCTGCTAAAATTTTCCCGTAATTTTCCATGTGATTCATAAAAGGTTCGGCACACACTGAGCAAAGTGCAGCCATACGCACACGTCTGGGATTAATATTTTTCTCTTTCATAAGTTCCTGAGTTGTTTCCACAATGGTATTTGTGTGGTCAGCACATCGTGCACTATAGGAACATTCATGGCCATCTGCAGCAATGAAAACGCCATCAAAGCCATTTTCCAATGCATGTAAAATCCATCTGGGCTTGATGCCGGACGAACATGGTAAACTGATAACATAAACGGAAGGCGCGTAATGTATTTTACGCAAACCTGCCTGGTCAATTCCCGGGTCGGATATTTTATCGGTCGAAAAAACCAAAATCTTGGGTGATGTTGACATAGTGGTAAAGCCCCCTAAATCCCCCGAAGGGGAACTTTTGGGTTAGCTATATTAAAATTAGTTTCTGTAAATTAGTTTCTCAATTTCAGAGAATAAGTCTTTAAGCCTCCCCATAGGGAAGGTTTGATGGGGCTTTATTCTTTGATTAAAAATAGGCGGCTAAAACTATCTTCGTCATAAAAACCAAGATATTCGTGACCAACTTTTTCGCACCAGCGTGGAATATCGTTCTTGGTTCCTTCATCGGCTGAAAGCACTTCCAAAATTTCGCCTGATTCAATATCGCCAATTGCCTTTTTGGCTGCTAAAAGTGGACCCGGACAAGCTGTTCCACGGGCATCAACTACTAAATTCGATTTTACGTTTTTTAATTCTTCGGTTGTCATAATTGTAAGTTATTAGAACTTGCCCCCTAACCCCCTAAAGGGGGGAATAAAGTGTAAGTCTTTGGATTATTTGTTTTTTAAATTAGTTTTTGTTTTGTTAATAACTGAAGCTATCATCTATATTCCCCCTTTAGGGGGTTAGGGGGCATTTTTTAGATAAACAACTGCATTGCACTTTCACCTGCATCGGCAACAAAAGTGGCAGCGCCGGCGAAACGCAGATTCGGATAATCGATCATTTCTTCTTTTTTGAAGCCCATTAAACCCATCGACATTTCGCAAACGGTGATTTCTACACCTAAATCGCCTGCTTGCTTGAACATTTCGTCCAATGAAAGCACATTTTGTTTCTTCATCAACATTTTAATCATCATCGGACCCATACCAGCCATATTCATATTCGACAGTTTGAGTTTGTCTTTTCCTTTTGGAAGCATAATACCAAACATTTTAGAGATAAAATCTTTTCCTTTCGGACTTTTCTTGGGATCGCGAAGAGCTGAAAGTGACCAGAATGAGAAGAAAAGTTTTACTTGCGTATCCATAGCAGCAGCGGCTAATGATATAACCATGGCAGCTAACACTTTGTCCATATCGCCCGAAACAATGGCAATAGCCAGTTGGTCTTTGCGGTTTTTTTCGAGTTTTCCAACTTTTTTTTGCAAGAGTTCTACCTGCTTTTGAAGTTGTTCGAGGGTAAGTTCTGTTGAGTTTTCCATACCTATTAATTTAAAGGAATTTAATTAAAGAAATTTTTCTGCAAATATATGGAGTAGTTGTATTAAAATTCATTTTTTTGATGTGTATATTAGTACATTATTTTGTGATTTGCATCACATTGTATATATTTGCAACTTATTTAAGCACCCCGGTATTTATGCAAAACGATTGTAAAAATTGTCCGTTTAATTCAAAAGCGGCAGCCACGCTCAGCGATTGCAGTTTCGAACAATTATCTGAAAATCATCTTGTTTTGAAATTCAAAAAAGGTGATACAATTATCAAACAGGGCATGTATTCCACCAATGTGGTTTTTCTGCGCACCGGCTTGGCGAAAATTCATTTAGCAGGTCCGTATCACGAGCAAATTGTCAGGGTTGTAAAATCTCCTACCTATCTAGGTTTGCCAACCACGTTCGGAGATAAAATCAATCAATATTCGGTAACAGCCGTGACCGAAGTGGAAGTTTGTTTTATCGATGTACATGTTTTCGAAAATATTTTGAACGAAAACAGGGAGTTTTCTCACGAAATTATTCTTGAATTGTGTCAGAACGAACTGGAATCGTTTCGGCGTTGTGCCAACCGCACACAAAAATTGATCCGCGGGAATATGGCAGATGCATTGTTAGAATTCTCGGATAAAATTTTCATGTCGGATGCCTTTATTTTGCCTCTTTCGCAAGCCGAATTGGCAAACCTGGTAGATACAAGTCGCGAAAGCGTGAGTCGCGTTTTGGCGGAATTTGATAAAGACAAAATTATCATAGTAACCGGAAAACGAATCGAAATTTTAAATAAAAAATCGTTGTTGATGATTAGTCAGAATGGATAGTGTTTTGCGTTTAGTGTTTAATATTTCGTGCCTGCCTGACGGTAGTCATGTTTTGGGTTTTACGATTTCAGAATTGCAGGTTTGAAAAATTTGATGTTGTATAAACAGGGTGAACTAATTAACAGATTAACCAATCTCCCACAACAGCAAAAAGAAAACGAATAAATAATCAATCAGTTAATGGATATTGAAAAAGATATTTTCCAACGCACGGAACTGCTTTTAGGGAGGAGTTTTATAAAAAAAGCTGCCGCAAAGCAGGTAATTATTTTTGGTATAGGTGGCGTTGGAAGCTGGTGTGCCGAAAGTTTAATCCGTTCAGGCATTGGTCATTTGACCATAGTCGACTCCGACAGGGTAAGCGTTACGAACATCAACCGGCAACTTCTGGCGACCACCAAAACCGTAGGAAAAACAAAAACAGAAGTATTGAAAGAGCGATTACTTGAAATCAATCCAAGAGCTGAAATCACAGCTCTTCAAAAAATATATAGTCCGGAAACTTCCGAATCATTTGAACTTGATTCATACGATTTTATCATCGATTGTATCGACAGTTTATCCAATAAAGTACATCTTATACAAACAGCTACCAAGACCAACGCCACTTTCTTTTCATCGATGGGAGCTGCACTTAAAATGGATCCGACCCGCATCAAAGTGGCTGAATTCTGGAAAGTGCAGGGTTGTCCGCTGGGAGCTGCGCTACGGAGCAGATTAAAAAAAACAGGAGGAACCAGCAAAAAGTTTATGTGCGTTTACAGCGACGAATTATTAAAAAATCAGGGGGAAGAAATAATAATCAAAGAGAACAGTTCGGAAAACAACAACGATTTCACTGATTTGAAGGCTGATAACTGGAGTGATAAAAAAGCCTGTATTAACGGAACAACATCCTATATGCCGGCCATGTTCGGAATGACGATTACAGGATTGGTCGTTCAGGTGATAAAGAAAGAAGAATAAATTATACTCATCCGGTGATTTTAAGTCATCGAATGAATGAAAAGTTAAATATATTTATAAACCATAAACACCGCCACTGCCAGTAAAAACACTGCATACACTTTTTTAAACATGGCCGAGGGTAATCTCACTCCGAGTTTCGAACCGAAAAAAGCGCCGGCAAGAATACCAACCGCAATCAGTGCAGCATACAAAATGTTGAGATGGCCATCGTGGGCATAAATCAATACGCTCGGCAAACCAACCGGCAGTTGCAAAGCAGCTAAAGAGGTTGCAGCAGCAGCTTTCGGATCGTAATGAAAAATACCGATCAGCAGAGGAACAATAATTATCCCGCCACCTTTACCAAAAAGCCCTGCAAAAATACCTGCTCCTATTCCTACTAAAATATAAGCCCAGAAAGGTTTCTGAACGTTTGAGCAGTTAATTGGCTCTGGCTTTTTTTTCGTTTTAAAATACCGTGGAATATCGAAATAACTCACTGCAATATACAACAAAATGGCAGCATACAGCTTAGCCAATAAGTTTTCGCTTATATTCACCGCAAGCTCGCCTCCGGCAAACGAACCCAGAAACAGTCCCAAAGAAATCCACAATGAATCTTTAATATTAATCAGTCCGGCTTTATAATAAGCCCAAACTCCTAACGCACCCACCGGCAACAACATAGCAGCCAACGAAGTGGCATTGGCATCAAGTATATCCATCCCGAAAATAACGATCAGCGAAGGCACCATAACAATTCCACCGCCGATACCGAATAAGCCGGATAAAATACCTGCTATTATGCCGAGAATTAGATATCCTATTTCTGCCATTAGTGTAGTTATTAGTTCGTTGAAATTATTGGGTCTTGATTTTGTGACACAAAGTTAATTCAAAATATCAATTCAGCAGCCTTATTTTTTTTATAAAACTTCTATTCGATGAATCAATCTGAATCAGCCAACCAATTAATTTATCCATCAATTATTTATCAAAATTTTCCCAGCACTCGTATAACTCACAAATTCCGGTGCGTACTGGCATTGAACAAAGGCAATTCCACTTGTAAATTCACCACTGTTGTTCGTCCAGAGTTCATATTCGAACACATAAGTCCCTTTGGGTAAATAATTGAAAAAGAATTGTGTCGATGCGTCTTTGGTAGTTTGATAATAACAAACATTCTCTTTCCACGCACAGCCTGAATGCTGATTTACAGGCTCGAAGCAGGAAGCACGTAAATCTTTCAAGGCTACGAATTCCAAATTTCTATCCGTCGTGATTACCAATCGGGTAATCACTTTGTCGCCTTTTACGAGTTTGGTTTGTTCTATCGGCAACATGGTTTTTCCGGTTGGAGTTATTTTTTCAACAAAAAGCTTTTTAATTATTTTCATTGCTTCGCTTTGCGCTTCCACTTTATTTAAGTCCTGATAATATTGCCAGTACATGGCTCCCCAGCCAATATCTTTATCCGCTTTTGTAACGGTAACTTTGCCCATTGCCGGACGAACATCAGCCACCGGAATAGTTTCTTTGAAATATCCGGTTCCGGCTTCGGTGCTTTGTGGTTGCAATTGCATATCACCCAGCTTAATCTGAACCGAGCCTTCATTAGCCAGCCAATCGTTGCCCTGCAAAAGCAGCGCGTAAATGGCATTTACAGTTGCGATTGGCGAATCCCAGCGTTGGGTTTGCTTTTGTTTTAATAACCAGATTTTCATTTCATCAACATCAGTAGGATTTTTCAATATTTCGGCAAATGCTTCGATAATGGCAGCTTGCACGACTATCGGACGTTCGTTCCAGAAATAACCAGCCGAGTTTTTAGCCCAATACATGCCGAATTCGCTGGTCTTCAATGCATTTTCCTTCAACGATTTAAGTATATCGTTTGCCACTTTTATTTTACCGTTCCGGTTAGCTACCACAGCCATCATGGCTTTGCCGTAAAGCGTGAAACTTGTCCAATATTTTTCCGATTGTGCAGTGTAGTATTTCAACGCTGCCTGCGCCGAAACATGCACGGGAATTTCGGGATATTCCGAACGGACATGCAAGTAAAATAGTTGCACATTGTCGATACACATTTCTTTTTCGTAGTTCTTGTTGGATTTCCTCAGTTCCGCAAAATCTTTCGATATTTCCAAATCCAAATAGTACAAAGCTTTTTCAACAGAACTTTTCGGCAAAGCATTGGATTTGGTCATTCGGTTTAACCTGGACAAATTCAGCATGATTTCCTGCGTAATATAACGGCTTTCGGGCATTCCTTCGAACCATGAAAATCCTCCGTTAGCGGTTTGCAACTTCAGTAATTTATCTAAATATTGTTGTGCCTGATTTTTCTGCATATTCAAGTCGAACAGCAATGCAATTTGCTTTTTTTGTTCGGTTTCATCTTTAGCAGCCATTACCCAGGGTGTTTCTTCCAGCAACATATTTTTCAGTTCCGTGTTTTTCTCCAGATTCGACAATAATGCATGGCGACTGCCTCCCGCTTTTTTCCAACGGTCGAATGTCGAAGCTAATTTTGGATTGGAATTGGCAATAAATGCAGCCAACGAGTTAGCATAATAAGCGGTGAAACAATCCAACGCGTTATCATTTTCGGGTGCGGCCAAAGTCGGTAACGCCTGCACGGCATACCACGCCGGATTCGATGAAAATTCCACTGTCAGATTTTTAGTATCAACGCTTGAACCGTTTTTCAGTAGACTTTCAAAGTTGAATGTCCGGGTTTGATTACCCCGAACAGTCAGAGGCATGCTTTCGGTTACCAAAACTTTGTCAGGCAAAACAGGCAAATATTTTTGTTCTCCATCGCTGAAATCTCCGGCACGGGCAACGATTTTACAAATAAGAAGCTCGTAATCAGGAAAGTTTGGCAATTCGAAAGAAACCACCTCACCCCCTGCCCCCTCTCCTTGAGGAGAGGGGATGGAAACCTCGTTTACAGCACTTTTACATAATGAGAGGAGCGCTTTTTTTGTTTGTGTGAAAATTACCTTTTCCGTGGCAGGATCAATCAATTCAAAAGTAACATCTGCTTTCAATTCTTTTTCAGTGAGATTGATCACATTGGCTGTCAATACTAACCGATCCGAACGACGCACAAAACGTGGCAGATTCATTTGCACCATTAGTTCTTTTTGAGTAATCACTTGTGTTTCTGCCTGTCCGAAATACAAATCGGGCGTATGTGCCAGCATTTTCACATTCCAGCGTGTCAGGCTTTCGGGAGCAGTAAAACTGAATTTCACATTGCCCTGGGCATCTGTTTTAAACTGCGGATAGAAGAAAGCGGTTTCGTTGAAATTGGTACGGATCTGAATAGGTTTTGGTCTTTCATTCTTATCCATTTCATTTTTTTGAAATGCAATTTCTTCAGGAACAGATGAAGGAGCTATTTCAGAGTTAGCAACGATTGCTCCTGTAATATCTGTCTTTCGTTCTGTTTTTTCAGAAAGAACAATTATCTCATCATTTTCTATTATTGATTTAGCACCTCTTATCCTGATCGAATTACCGTAATGACTTCTACCAAATTCAAGTCCAAACCAATTAAGATGATCAAACCGGTAATTGTAAACTTCTTTTGTATCAACATCGAAATACGCATAGCCATTACTTTTGTTGAAATTATTCGCCGACCAAGGCACGGAATATAAAATTCCCTCCTGGTATGTTGGATTAAAGTTCCAGCTATGCGGGCGAATGGCATCCAACGAAGCATCGTACATACCTACAAGCAATTCGGCTGTTTTCTTGTCTTTTTCCATTTCAGGAATGGTTACAGTCCACTCTGCTTTTTCGCCGGGCAGTAACTTATCGCGGAAAACGCTCAGTGATGGAGTCAGTTTCTTTTCTTCCACTTTTCGGGTAATCTGAACCTGTTGCGTAAAGAATTGTTCGTCCTTCATAAAGGTAAACAGCGCCGTAACACCTGCATCATACTCAGCTTTGAACGGTATCTCAAAAGTTTTTATCTCATCGTTGAACTTGACCCATTTGCTTTCCAACACCTTGTTCCCCTGCATTATTTCGTACAGTACAACAGAGTTTTTCGTAGATGTTCCGAAATGGATTTCAGCTTTTTGACCCACCGCACAGGTAGTTTTAGGCGTCAACATCCAAACGTAGCATTTTACCGGCGGACGTTTATCGTCATTATCATACAAAACAAAAACCTGCTCGGTTTTCACATCAACACCAAACGTATCTTTAGTTTTCAACACTAATTTATATTGTGCCGATTTCCATTTCTTCATATCCAAAACCAGCCTTTTCTCTGAAGTATTGAATTTACCTGAAGCAATTTTCTCTATTATTTTTGGTTCAGTTTTTCCATCTTGATTTTCGACATAATCTGACAATTCTTCAAGTCGGTACACTTCATAATCTATCACTGAATTAACTTGCTCGCCATTGAGCGTTTCAGTATAAATTTCCAATTTTGAATCTGCATTTTTCTCTGTTTTTTCAGGCACATTAGCTATGATAAATAACGATTTATCACCTACTGAAACGGACATTTTGCCTTGTTGTGTTTCGCCTTTCGGGTCGGTAACATCAGCGTAAATGGTGTAGGTATAAAAATCACCACGCCATGAGTGCGGTTGATTTTTTGTTTTTTCGGGCAAAAACGAAATCTCGAAATTACCTTCATTATCCGAAACTGTTGTGCCATTTGTAATTTCCTTATCGGGTTCGCTCCACCACCAGCAATAACGATGCGGACGGCGAACCACGCGGTATTTCACTTTGGCATCGCCCATGTTATAACCCGCATAAGCTTTTACATTCCCCGCAACTGTGATTTTTTCACCAAAACGAATTTCAGTTTTAGGTTTTTCAATCGTTACTTCAAAAGTGGGGCGTTTGTATTCTTCGACATAAATGGTTTGTGAAAAATTACCGGATTCTATGCGGGAAGCGCCATTTAATCTACCTTCGGGCAAAATGAACTCTCCGGCAAATGAGCCAAATTCATTGGTTTTAAATGATTTTGAAGTAATTTTCTGATTATTGACATCGTAAAGCGAAACTTCATAATTAGAATATTTATCAACAGTATTTCTATTTTTATTTGCGAAATAAGCTATTCCCTTGAAGTAAACTGTTTGTCCCTGACGATACAAAGAACGATCGGTAAAAAGATTAAGCCGTGGCGCATCGCTGTTCGAAGGAATATTGTTGTAAAAATATGCATACGATACCGACGAAAAATACTTGTCTTTTCCACGTTCAAAAAATACTTTTGTTTCGTAGTAATTCGCCTCAAAAGGTATTTTACACAAACCCTTTTTATCAGATATGGATTTGCTTTTCAACTTATACTCGTAACCATTACCAGTCCATTTTGGTTCATAAACAGAGACCTGCACTTTGGATTGCTGCAAGCCGGTTTGTCGGTCGAGCACGTACATGTTTTGCAAATTAGCAATATTTGAACGAGTAATAAAACCAAAATCGGAAACTACAAAAACAGTATTTGAAGTTTCGTCTTTACTTGGATTTTCTTTTGTATTTACACAGATTTCGTAAATACCATACTCTTTCGATTTCAGGCTCAATGTTATATCCACTTCACCGAAATTTGGATCAGCTTTTAGTTTCAGCTCCCGGGTTTCAAGCAAAGTACGTTTCGGGAAAATCTGATCCCTATTTTGTCTGTTTTGCTTGAAGGTGAAATACTCCAGCGCTGTAGCATTGATGTGGTAGATATTGATTTGCAAAGCGGCGATATTGGCGGAATTTATTTTTACGGCAAGATTCGAAGCCGGTTTAAGCACTTCGTTATGACTTACATATAAACTCTTTCGAGTGATACTATTCTGAATATTTTTCAACAAATCAATCCGTTTGTATGTTGGAAAACGCATAATTCCATCCGCACAAATATCGTAAGCTGTTTTTTTGAGCGGTTTATTTTCATCCGATTCATTGCTTTTTTGAAGGTAATAATTGGCCTTTTCGGCTAAAATTTCGATTACCAACTCATTTTTAAAATACTCTTCTTCCAGCACATTCAACGCTTTCAGATAAAGCTCACTATTGTCCGTTTTATTTTTGAGATATTGAAGCCGTTCCAAATCGGCATAAATCAGCGCTTCTGCATCCTTTTCTTTCAAGTGAAAGTCAAACAATTGCTGGTACGTTTCTAATGTCTGATTTTCAACTGATTTTTCATATATCGAGTCCAGTTTTAAGGTCACAAACTGACTTGCTTTGGCAAAATAAACTTCAGCATCAAGTGGATTTTTCAAATTGGTAGCTTCGGTAATTTCATTCAATATATCAATCTTTCGATAAGCCAGAAAATCGAACAACGTGGGCTGCAAGATGCGACTGTCCTCGCCCTTTTCCATTAATTCCTCAAATTTAAGCGCAGTGTTTTTTTGTAAAACAATGGGATTTTCTAAAGATGCTGAAAGCAATTTAGATATTTTATCGAAATAGATATTTTTCGTCCATTCCTTGATATTTTCGGGTATAAAACCAACTACTTCGGTGCGCTTATTGATTGTCCAAGAGTCATTTTGGTAGTATTGGGCATACAATTCAGCGGTCATCGAAAGTAATAAGGCCTGTTCAACAGGGTCGCTGTTTTTCTCGGCAAATATTTCAAATTCATGAATCAGCTCGGGCGCTTTGTCGGGGTCTTGTTCTAAAGTAAAGCGCATTTTATAAATCATGGCTTTGATCACTTGCTCCTGATTTTTTTCTTTTTGTGCCTGAGCAAGTATTTCATCAACTTCTTTCAAAGCCGATTCGGGAAGTTGTTTCTCGGCGAGTTGCTCAACGGTTTTCCATCGATTGTCGATTGGAATATTATGCTCTTTTTGAGCCCGCATAAATCCGAAAACAACGACAACGGCTAACGAAACTATGATAAAAATCTTTTTCATAAAGTTGAATTTTGAGGGGTTCGTTTAGATTGGACAAATATAATACCAATAAACGGAATTCCTATTCGTTGAAAGTCTGATTTTACTTTAACAGATTATCTCAATTGTTGTTTTGCAATCTGTTTAAACCTGTCTGATTTCAAAAATCTGGCAGGTTTGGAAATATAAAAGTTCAAAATCGATTAAAACAAAACGAAAAAAAAACGTTGATTCTGATTCGTGGAAGCAAGACTAATCATTGCCTGGCTTTTTCCCGAATTTAAAACTCCGGGGTTGCTTAAAAACAAGCTAACCTGATTTCTTTTCTTACCTTTGCAGAACAACTATACAATGTTTATCGTTCATAATTATTTAGCACATTTTTACATTTATCCGGTGAATTCTACTAAAAATATCCTCAAAATATCGTATCCTATCATTTTGACACTTGTGGCGCAAAATGTTATTAATGTAACCGACACCGCATTCTTGGGGCGTGTAAGCGAAGTGGCTTTGGGCGCTTCGTCCATCGCTGGAGTATTTTATTTTGCTGTTTACATGATTGGATTTGGGTTTAGTCAGGGAGCGCAAATACTGATCGGGCGACGAAACGGCGAGAAAAATTTCACCCAGATTGGACCTATATTCAACAACAGCTTGCTTTTCAATGGATTTTTCGCACTTCTTTTGTTTACCGCGTCCATTCTTGGGATGCCCCATTTAATGAAATTGCTCGTTAGCTCCAACCATATCTACCTGGCCACAATGGAATATCTGGATTGGCGAATATATGGTTATTTTTTCGTTTTTCTGAATGTTGTTTTCCGCAGTTTTTATGTAGGGATTACTGACACACGCATTCTCACCACATCGGCTTTTATCACGGCTATTACGAACATTATTCTCGATTATGTTTTAATTTTCGGCAAATTGGGTTTCCCCGAACTGGGAATTGCAGGTGCAGCCATAGCCTCTGTTATTGCCGAAGCAGCCAGCTTGGGCTACCTTATTTTCCATACGTTAATATATACCGATATAAAAAAGTACGGATTGTTCACTTCGCTCCGTATTGATGTGAAAACTGTAGGACAAATACTGAATCTCTCCATTTTCATTATGTTTCAGTTTTTCATTTCCATCTCTACCTGGTTTTTATTCTTTATTTTCATCGAACGTATGGGCGAGCGTCCATTGGCTGTTACCAATATTGGTCGAAGCATGTACATTTTACTGATGATTCCTGCGTCAGCGCTTTCTACCACAGCCGGCACCTTAGTCAGTAACCTGATCGGAGCCGGGCAAAAAGATGAAGTAATGAAAACTGTAAATAAAATTATCCGGATAGCACTTATTTGCGTTGCTCCGCTACTGATTTTTACTTTTATTTTCCCTGAGCTTTTTGCCCATATTTATACCGACGATCATTCGTTGATACTTGCCTCTATTCCTGTAATTCGCGTTGTGTCCATAGCTGTTGTGTTTTTTGCAGTTGCCAATGTAATTATCAACGGCGTATCGGGAACTGGAAGTACCAAAACGGCTTTCTACATGGAACTGGTAACCCTGGTTTTTTATATTTCATACGTTTATTACACTGCCATTATAAACCCGCAACCGGTTGCTGTGGTTTGGCTATCCGAACTTGTTTACTGGACGCTGATTGGTGGGCTTGGTTACCGGTTTTTACAGAAGGGAAACTGGCGGGAAAAAGAAATTTAGTGTCATAATTTATTGATGTGATGATATAATGATTGAGTTGATAACAAATTTATCAATTAAATCAGATTGCTCCGCAATGATATTTTTTTCATACTTTTGTAATGTCAAATTTCCCCGATTCTTTTGCATTCTTTATCATCACATCAATACATCAATATTATGGCCAAAACCAAAACCGTTTATGTTTGTCAAAACTGTGGCGCCGATTCGCCCAAATGGATAGGCAAATGCCCGTCGTGCGGCGAATGGAACACCTATGTGGAAGAAGTGGTAAGCAGAGACACCACACCAAAAATTCATTTTGCCGGCGTAGAAATGATCAAACAAAAGCCGGTATTGATTTCGGATGTGGTAACGGATGAAGAAAGCCGTATTGATACCAGTTCCAACGAACTGAACCGCGTATTGGGCGGTGGATTGGTTCCGGGATCGTTGGTGTTGATAGGCGGTGAACCGGGTATCGGTAAATCTACGTTGGTATTACAGGTCGTTTTAAATCTGAAAGGCAAACGGACACTTTATATCTCGGGCGAGGAAAGTGTGAAACAGTTGAAATTGCGTGCCGAACGACTGAAATTCGACAACCCCGATTGTTATATTGTGAGTGAGACTTCGCTCGAACAGATTTTTGTACATATTCAAAACATTCAACCCAACCTGGTGATTGTCGACTCCATTCAGACTGTTTCCACCGAAACCATCGAATCGTCCCCCGGCTCGGTGTCGCAAGTGCGCGAGTGCGCCGCCCAGTTACTTAAATACTGTAAGACCACTTCCATTCCGGTTCTTTTGATTGGCCATATCAACAAGGAAGGCAGCATTGCCGGTCCTAAAGTGCTCGAACATATCGTGGATACGGTGCTGCAATTCGAAGGCGACCAGCATTATATGTACCGCATCCTGCGTCCGGTCAAAAATCGTTTCGGGAGTACTTCCGAGCTGGGCATTTTCGAAATGCAGCAAAACGGCCTGCGCGAGGTAAGTAATCCATCCGAATTGCTGCTTTCGCAAAACCACGAAGGATTGAGCGGCGTGGCCATTGCCTCGGCCATCGAGGGCATTCGTCCTTTCCTGATTGAAGTCCAGTCATTAGTAAGTTCGGCGGCTTACGGCACTCCGCAACGTTCCAGTACAGGTTTCGACCTGCGCCGGTTGAACATGTTACTGGCCGTGCTCGAAAAACGGGCCGGATTTAAAATCGCGCAAAAGGATGTGTTCCTCAATATTGCCGGCGGTATAAAGGTAAACGATCCGGCTATCGACCTGGCGGTAATCTCGGCCATTCTTTCGTCGAACGTGGATATCGCTATCGAAAAACAGCTTTGCATGGCCGGTGAAGTGGGACTTTCGGGTGAAATCCGCCCCATCAACCGCATCGAACAACGTATCCTGGAGGCCGAAAAACTCGGCTTTACCAAAATGATTATTCCCGATATTAATCTGAAAAGCATTAATCTGACTAAACTGAATATTGAACTGGTGCGGGTGAAGAAAGTGGAAGAAGCGTTTAGGGTGTTGTTTAAGAAGTAAAAAAGTAATCTGCCCCAAACCCCTAAAGGGGCTTTAAGAACGATATACGAGACGCTGTAAATAAACTAAATACCTACTTGATGAAACTAACCAAAAGCCCCTTTAGGGGTTTGGGGCAGATAAACAAAAAATATAGACAATGACCCTACGCACCGTAAATGTAACCCGCTATATCACTCCTTTACGCGAAGGAGGTTCGTTGCCGGCATTGGCTGAAGCCGATGACGACTTTAAGTATGTTGTCAAGTTCCGGGGAGCCGGGCATGGAACTAAAGCATTGATTTCGGAACTGATTGGCGGCGTGGTAGCCAAACTGTTGAAATTGCGCGTGCCCGAACTGGTGTTCGTAGAGCTTGATGAAGCTTTCGGACAAACCGAAGGCGACGAAGAAATACAGGATTTGTTGCAGGCCAGCCGCGGCTTGAATCTCGGCTTGCATTTCCTGTCGGGAGCCTTGGCTTACGATCCGGTAACTACCAAAGTAGATGGGCTGCTGGCTTCGAAAATAGTCTGGATGGATGCTTTCCTGACTAATGTGGACCGGACGGTAAAGAACACCAATATGCTGATGTGGCATAAAGAGTTGTGGTTGATTGACCATGGCTCAACCTTGTATTTTCATCATTCGTGGACAAACCACGAAAAGCAGGCGTTAACGCCATTTTCACTTATAAAAGACCATGTTTTGCTGCCTTTTGCCGATCAACTAAACGAAGCGGATGCTGAATGCAAGGCTGTCCTGACCGATGAAGTGATCCGTGAAATAGTAAACCTTATTCCCAAAGAATGGGCAAGCACGATAGAAGCCGGCGAAACCGCCGAATCGGTTCGTGAAGTGTATTATCAGTTCCTTACTTTACGTCTCAAGAACGCTGAAATCTTTTTAAACGAAGCTCAAAATGCAAGGAAAACACTTATATGAATACGCCGTGATTCGTGTTTTGCCCAGGGTGGAGCGCGAAGAGTTTATCAATGTGGGAATTATCCTGTTCTCAAAACGGGCGAAATACATCCGCATGATGTACAAGTTGGACGAACAACGTTTAGGTTTATTCTCAACAGAATTAGATATTGATTTACTGAGAAAAACACTGATTTCGTTTGAAAGAATCTGCAACGGCGACAAAACCGCCGGAACCATTGCACAACTTGATATTCCTGAGCGTTTCCGCTGGCTTACAGCAGTACGCAGTTCGTGCATCCAAACTTCGCGTCCGCATCCAGGTTATGCTAAAAACCTGGACTCGGAAGCCCAAAGATTATTTGAAGAATTGGTGTTGTGATAAAAATATAGCATTACTATCGGTTTTTAACCGAAAAAATAATCACAACGTTTTGCATATTAAAATAAAAACCGTAAATTTGCACCCTCTTTTCGGATAAGGTCAACAAGAAGCGCTGCTGTGAAGCATCTCACCTTCCCGATGTAATAATAAATTGTTATAAACAAATGTACGCAATTGTAGAAATTTTAGGACAGCAGTTCAAGGTGGAAGCCGGCAAAAAACTGTTTATCCATCGCATGAATGAAGCTGAAAGAGGCTCTCAGGTTGAATTCGACAAAGTATTGTTGCTCGACAACGAAGGGGTGGTTACCGTAGGCGCTCCAGTAGTTGAAGGAGCCAAAGTGATTTGTGAAGTTGTATCGCACGTTCGTGGCGAAAAAGTAATCATTTTCCACAAAAAACGCCGCAAAGGATACCGTAAACGCAACGGTCACCGTCAGGACTTTACAGAGTTAACAATCAAAGAAATCGTAGCTTAATTTAAACCGATAAAAATTAGAAGAAAATGGCACATAAGAAAGGAGTTGGTAGCTCAAAGAACGGTCGTGAATCGGAAAGCAAGCGACTTGGCGTTAAAATTTTCGGTGGTCAATTTGCAAAAGCAGGTAACATCATCGTTCGTCAACGCGGAACAGTTCACCACGTAGGTGAAAATATCGGTATCGGAAAAGACCATACTTTGTTCGCATTAATTGACGGTACTGTAGAATTCAGAAAAAAAAGAGATAATAAATCTTACGTTTCTATCAAACCAATCGAAGCTAACTAAAAGCCCCCTAAATATCCCCCAAAGGGGACTTTAAAAAAAACTTTTTAGCTCGAAATTATAATCTCCTGTCGTTTTACCGTAGTGTAAAATTGCGGGAGATTTTTTAATCAATATCACATTAAAATGCAGCTCCCCTCTGCAAGAAGGTACCCCTTCGGGGGATTAGGGGGCTTAATTATGTTGACACTCAAATATATCACCGAAAATACTCAGGAAGTAATTACCCGGTTGGCTAAGAAAAATTTCGACGGAGTTGCTATCATTGCTCAGGTTGTTGAACTTGATGGTTTGCGCAAAGCCACTCAAACGCAGCTCGACAATCAGTCGGCCGAGATGAATAATCTGTCGAAAGAAATCGGAATGCTTTTCAAACAGGGCAAACAAGCCGAAGCCGCCGCAGCCAAAGAAAAAACTACTGAACTGAAAGACAGTATCAAAATACTCGACGATAAATTATCAGAAATTGAGCAGTCACTCAATAATTTATTGGTTCAGATTCCTAACCTGCCGCACGAAAGTGTTCCTGCCGGAAAACATGCTGAGGATAATCTGGTTGAACGTACGGGCGGAGTTATGCCAAATCTTCCCGAAGGTGCTGTTCCTCATTGGGATTTAGCAAAAAAATACGACTTAATTGATTTTGAATTAGGCGTAAAAATCTCGGGTGCAGGCTTCCCTGTTTACAAAGGGAAAGGCGCTCGTTTGCAACGCGCTTTGATCAATTTCTTCCTGGATAATGCCCGCGAAGCCGGTTATCTCGAAGTACAACCACCTTATGTTGTAAATGCAGCTTCGGGCTACGGAACCGGACAGTTACCTGATAAAGAAGGACAAATGTACCATTGCACTATAGACGATTTGTACTTGATCCCTACCGCCGAAGTGCCGGTAACCAATATCTATCGCGATGTTATTCTGGACGAAAAAGAATTGCCCATCAAAAATACGGCTTATTCTGCTTGCTTCCGCCGCGAAGCAGGTTCATACGGTAAAGATGTTCGCGGACTAAACCGTTTGCATCAGTTCGACAAAGTGGAAATCGTGCAAATTCAACATCCTGATAAATCGTACGAAACGCTTACCGAAATGGTCAACTACGTTCAAACACTGGTTGAAAAATTAGAACTTCCATGGCGAATTCTTCGTTTGTGCGGTGGCGATATGAGCTTCACATCGGCGTTGACTTTTGATTTTGAAGTGTACTCTGCTGCCCAGGAACGTTGGTTGGAAGTAAGTTCTGTTTCGAACTTCGAAAGCTATCAGGCCAACCGTTTGAAATGTCGTTTTAAAGGCGCCGACAAAAAAACACAATTGGCTCACACATTGAACGGTAGCGCAATGGCGCTTCCACGCATAGTTGCAGCACTGCTCGAAAACAACCAAACACCCGAAGGTATCCGCATACCAAAAGCTTTGATTCCTTACACAGGTTTTGAAATGATCGACTAATAGCGCATCCTAAAGGTTACAACATAGTTTATCGGCCAACAGTCAACTTAAATTGTTGATTTGTTGGCCGATTTTTTTTATTTTAAAATTGGAACGCGGATGAAGCTGATGAAACGGATTGAAACAGACCTTAATTTTCACTACGGATTGAATTGCGGATCTTAATTCCGAATAATCGGAATTGATTCTTAATCCGCGATTTCATTTATGAAATCTAAATCAGCAAGAAATCCGTAAACGTCTCACAGCGAAAATCAGGCAAATCCGCTTCATCCGCGTTCCTTCTATCACTTTGAGTCCTTTTCTGTAATTATTATTTGTTGTTAACTGAAACGGTTTCTTCTTTCAAAAATGAAATAAAATCGGCTTCAAAATCCGTAATACTATACGGTGGAAATCAGGTAAATCCACTGTATCGGCGTTCCTATTTATTTATTTTAAAAATACAGCTATATTTGTAAACTCAAACTTTAAAAAGATAAATATTATGGAACTACTTCACAAAGATTTATCAGAAAAAATCATAAAATGCTATTTCAAGGTATACAACACACTCGGCTATGGCTTCTTGGAAAAAGTTTATGAAAATGCTTTAGCAATTGAATTACGAAAAATGGGATTAAATGTAAGATGTCAACAACCTATCAGAGTATATTACGAAACAGAATTAGTTGGCGAATATTTTGCAGATATAATCGTAAATGACTTGATTATTCTTGAACTTAAAGCGATCTCAGCTATCCAGGAGCAACATGAATGTCAACTTCTTAATTACTTAAAAGCCACCAATATTGAATTAGGGTTTCTGTTTAATTTTGGAACTGAAGCTGAATACAGAAGAAAAGTATTTATGAATAAATATAAAAAAAGATGAAAATCACCCTTATACAAGACATTATACATTGGGCAGATAAAACAGCTAATCTGCAAAAAGCAGAAAAACAATTGGCTGAACTTGCCGGAAAAACAGATATGGTTGTTTTGCCCGAAATGTTTACCACCGGTTTTTGCACCGACCAACCCGACTTAGCCGAGAACATGGAAAGTGAAACCGTTCGGAGACTCCGTGAATGGGCTCTGAAATTCAATCTTGCCATTACCGGAAGTTTTATCGCTACCGAAAACGGAAAGAATTACAACCGTGGATTTTTCGTCTTTCCTGATGGAAAAATTGAGACTGCCGATAAACGTCATCTTTTTTCGATGGGCGGAGAAGATAAGTACTTCAATGCCGGCGACAAAAAATTAATTGCAAATTACTGTGGATTCAGTATCAGACTTTTGGTTTGTTACGATATAAGATTTCCAGTGTGGTCGCGCAACGTTAATAACGAATATGATTTACTAATCTTTGTAGCCAATTTCCCCAAAAACCGCATCAAAAACTGGGATATTTTACTGCAGGCGAGAGCCATTGAGAATCAGGCTTATGTTTGTGGCGTAAATTGCGTAGGGACTGACGGGCTTGGAATTACTTACAACGGACATTCAATATTGCTCGATTACAAGGCGTCTCCCCTGCTCTCTTTTCCCGAAAGCCAAACTTTGGTTCAGACTTATGAATTGAAAAAAGAACCTTTGATTCAATTCAGAAAAAAATCTGCATTCTGGAAAGATGCAGATAAGTTTGATCTGAAAGTTTAAGCGTTAAGCTTCAACATCTTTTCGTTTAAATTTAATGCTTCTTGAAATATTTAAAATCAACTAACTTTTTATTTTAGTCGGTTGATGGTGACTGTTTTTCTAAAATTACACATCATTTGAAGATGTTAATCTAAAAATTCCTACCTTTGTCATATTGCAATTGTAGCTACATCTGCGTTAAATTACAGCAACTCATCCGATGGCTTTAAGTCATCAGATGAGTAAAATATCATTAACAAAGTAGCAGTTATATCATTATAAATTAATTATATAAATCAAGGTACT
The DNA here is from genome assembly GCA_021371875.1 of Bacteroidales bacterium. Lineage (GTDB taxonomy): Bacteria > Bacteroidota > Bacteroidia > Bacteroidales > Paludibacteraceae > Paludibacter. The sequence continues at coordinate 13,307 of JAJFVH010000107.1, read as the reverse complement.
ATGTCTCGTTTTACAAAAAAGAAAAAAGAAGATATCGGTTTGTCGCCTTACGCGCTTGTCTTTCGGGGACAAAAGAAAACCGAAAAAACATGGTTGCGTGCCATGGATTTTGATTTGGACGAAGTTCGTGAGTACGATGTTAAATCTGTTGAGCAACTAAAAGGACTTAAAAGCAGTAAAAATATCAGTTGGCTTAATGTCGACGGCTTGCAGGATGTGTCTCGAATGGAGGAAATCGCTGAGATTTTCGAAATTCCGGTTAATATTATTTCGGATGTCATGAATCCTTCTTTACGGCCTAAAGTGCAGGAACTCGACAACGGTATTTTTATAACGATTAAAATGCTACAATACAATGAATTGAAAAACGAATTGTCAGTGGAAAACCTGAGTTTAATTATTATTAATCATGTTTTGATTTCGTTCCAGGAACAACAGGCCGATGTGTTCGATCCCATTCGCGAACGGATCAGAAAACACAAAAACAAAATACGTACTTCGGGTTCCGACTACCTCGCTTTCGCATTGCTCGATGTGGTTGTTGACAACTACATTTATATCATTGGGTTGCTTGGCGATAAAATAGAAAATCTGGAAGAACGGATGACCAACGATCCGAATAAAAGTCTACTGGAAGAGATCAACATGTTCAAAGGCGAAATGAATTTTTTACGAAAAAACATAAAACCTGCCAAAGAGATGATTCTGACTCTTGCGAAAATGGAGACTGAAATGATTCACAGCGAAAACAGGCTTCATTACAAAGAATTGCAGGATAATATCAATGAAGCAACCGAACTCTCGGATAGTTACCGCGAAATTCTGTATGATCAGATCACGATGTATCACACCATGATGAGTACTAAACTAAACGACATCATGCGTACACTTACGGTTTTTTCAGTCATTTTCATTCCCCTCACTTTTATTGTTGGTGTTTACGGTACCAACTTCGATAATTTGCCCGAATTACACTGGAATTATGGCTATTTTGCCATGTGGGGAGTCATGGTTGTTTTAACCGCCATTATGCTTTGGTATTTTAAGCGGAAAAAATGGTTTTAAGCAACCCCCAAAAAAAGCAACCGTATGTCATTAAGCATTTGCACATTATTATTTTTTTGATTTTTAGCATCTCGTTCGTCTTCTGCAAAAAAAAATCTATAACAACAAAGTTTTTTCCTATAAACAAAAGCGGCATGCACTTGTTATGTTTAAATAATATATAATTTTGTAACGTTCATATAATTGAGCTCTTACTTGTTTTTCATAGTACAGCTAACAATAACTTTATAAATGAAAAAAAATCAAATAGACAACCAGATGTTGGTTATTTTCGGATCGAACGGCGACCTTGCCAAACGTAAATTATTACCTGCTGTTTTTCAGCTATTTATCGATAATTTATTGCCGGAGCATTTCGTAGTACTGGGTGCCGGAAGCCAGGAGAAAGACGAACAAACTTACCGTACAGATGTACGCGAGAGCCTGAATACTTTTGCAAAAAAAACTATTTCCGACAACGCACTACGACTCGAAGATTTTCTCGAAAAAGTATATTACAAAAAAGTAAATAACCAGACCGAAGAAGATTTTGGCGCTTTGAAAGAATACATTGACCATATTTCGGCAAAACTTGAAATTTCTCAAAACATTGTATATTATTTTTCCATTCCTCCGTTTTTGTACGAAGTAGTGGCTGCAAGTCTGGTAAAATACGGACTGAATACGGAAGAAAATGGCTGGAAACGCATCATAGTGGAGAAACCCTTTGGTTACAGTTACGAAACGGCTGTTGATTTAGATAAAAAACTACATTCGGGGTTCAATGAAGATCAGATTTATCGTATCGATCATTACCTGGGCAAAGAAACCGTACAGAATATTATGGTTACCCGCTTCTCCAATGGATTTTTCGAACCAATCTGGAATCGCAAATATATCCAGCGAATTGAAATTACCTCGTCCGAAAAAATCGGGGTTGGCAATCGTGGCGGTTACTACGATACTTCGGGAGCCATGCGTGATATGATTCAGAATCACTTACTTCAGGTATTGGCAGTTGTGGCTATGGAGCCTCCTGCCGTATTCGATTCGGATTCGATACGTAACGAAACAGTCAAGGTTTTGCAAGCCTTGCGGCCAATAAAAGCAAATGAAGTGGCCGATTATGTGGTTCGAGGCCAATACATATCGGGCCAGGTAGGCGAAGAGGTGCAGAATGGTTATCGCCAGGAAACCGGAGTTGCACCTAATTCAAAAACCGAAACTTTTGTTGCGTTAAAGGTGTTTATCGACAACTGGCGTTGGGGCGATGTGCCGTTTTACATTCGTACGGGAAAACAATTACCCGAACGCGTTACAGAAGTGGTTATCCACCTCAAACCCGCTCCGCATCAATTATTTAAACAACTTTGCCTGACCGAACCCAATAACATGATAATTTTGCGCATTCATCCCGATGCAGGTGTTGCAATTGATTTTGGGATGAAAATTCCGGGAGCCGGTTTCAAGGTGCAAAACGTGAACATGGCTTTTCATTATTCCGATCTGGCTGAGAAAAAGATTTCGGAAGCTTACGAACGCCTTTTGCTCGATTGTATGACAGGTGATTCTACGCTCTACGCACGTGCCGATGCTGTGAAAGCAAGCTGGAAATTTGTAGATACAATTTTACAGGCGTGGAAAAACAATCCCGATATTCCGTTGTATTTCTACGAATCGGGTACTTGGGGACCCAATGAGTCGAATGCCTTGTTTGACGATAAATACGTGAAATGGCGACAACCTTTTGAGAAATTTAAAACAGAATAAAAACTAAAATTACTACTTAAACTTTTCCAAAGTTTGGAATTTAGGAAAAGTTATACGATAAAACAAACAATAAAACTATCATATTTTATGAATCACAAACTTCACATTTACGAAAATGCGGAAAGCGCATCACGTGCTGTTGCTGAATTAATTAAAGACAAAGCGATTTTGAAAGAATCGGAATCGGAGCAGTTGAATATCGCGGTTTCGGGTGGTAGTACACCCAAATTCTTATTCACACTTCTTGCGGAAAGGTACGAAAAATCGATCCCGTGGAAATCGGTTCGCCTTTTCTGGGTAGATGAACGTTGTGTTGAACCTTCCCACGTTGAAAGCAATTTCGGGATGGCTTACGATGCATTATTACGCAAATCGGTTATACCTGCCCAAAATATATTTAGAATGAAAGGAGAGGATTTTCCGAAAGATGAAGCAGAAAGATATAGTAAACTATTGTGGAAAGAACTTCCGGTGAAAAATGGGTTCCCCGTTTTCGACATCATTTTACTCGGCATGGGCGATGATGGACATACGGCATCCATTTTCCCCCATGATATGACTTTAATGCACGCTGATATTTCGGTGGGAGTAGCGGTACATCCGGTGAGCGGTCAAAAACGCATCACCCTTACCGGCAAAACTATTTGCAACGCCGAACAAACAGTTTTTTTGATTACCGGCGAGAATAAAGCCCCGGTGCTGGAACAAATTATTAAAAACGAATCTTCAGCCCTGAATTATCCGGCAGCCTACATCCACGATAACAAAGGCAATGTTGATTTTTATCTCGATAAACCGGCAGCAATGGATATTTAATCCTGCGTGTATCATTTTTTCTTTATTGCGGCTATTTATAAAATCAATAATTATTCTGCCCGGATATTAATTCTACTTTGACACATTATTTTAATTGTAGTTTTATTGTCTGTTTAAACCTGTCAGATTTTTGAAATCTGACAGGTTTGGAAGCATAAAAGTATGGATTAGTCTAAAAATAAACCAAAAAAAGAAACGCACAATTTTACTGATTTTAATCTGTCAAAGTAGAATTAAAATGAATTAATTGACAAAAAAACCACAAGTCCTGCAGAAAGGTTCCGTTATTTGGCTATTTAAGAATCCGTTCCGTATTTTTTGAGCACGTTCCGAATTAAAAATCAAATTCAGATCGTGCTCAAAAATATTTCCTAAGGTCATTGCTCCATCTGCATCCAGGCAACAGGGAACCACCGTTCCATCAACCAGAATAGCGATCTGATCGCGCAGTGCATAACACGTTCTGGCATTTTCAGAACGTGTTCTTTCACCGTCAGGCCATTCGAAACGAGGCGCATGTTGCAGAAAAATATGATTGGCAAGCTTAATACCCGTATCTTTTCCTTTCAGGTATAATTCTTCAATATTCTTATCAAATTTCAGGGCAATTTTTTCCAAACAAAAACAATTAAATCCGGAGCTTGTTTCCACTCCCGAATTCCACAAACGCAGGTTTATATAAGTTTTACCGGCTGCTACAAGCACATAGTCAAAAATTGAATCGAGATAGTCGCCCCATTTTTCGGACTGAATATTTTCCTCGGCATCGTGTAGCGAGATATTAACCTGACGAACCGCCTGACGCAACAGAATTTCTTTTTTTCGGGCGATTAAACCGCCATTGGTGGTAATATTTACGTTTAGATTCACATCTCCCGCAATGCTCAATATTTCTTCAAAACCAGGGTGTAAAAGCGGCTCCCCGAGCACATGCAAATACACATAATCGGTAAAAGGACGAATTTTGGTTACAATAACACGAAACTCATCCGGCGACATAAACCGGGTGCTTCGTGCCGTTTTAAAACAAAAGCTGCAATCGAAATTGCAGCTATTCGTTATTTCAATATAGACTTTCTTGAATTTCAATTAATTTTCAATTTTTGTATCCTTAGATTCAAAAAATATTAGGCATAAAAACACTTCTATCTGAAATCAATAATATGATGAATTGAAAGAACACCAACAACCGTTTCATTATCCATAACAGCCAAAGTAGTGATGTTGTTTTCATCCATCGTTTCGAGCGCTTCGCTCAGTATTTCGTCTTTGGCAATGCATTTGAATCCTATAGTCATAAAATCGGATGCTTTCAGATGTTTGATATCATCAAATTTCTGAACAGCGCGACGAATATCTCCATCGGTAATAACACCTACAGCCTTGTCTTCAGCGTTATAAACAAGCGTCATTCCTAACCGTTTATTGCTGACTTCAAAAATTACATCTTTAAATAATGTATTTTCATAAACTTTTGGAATATCGGTTGTCATTTCGTCCTTTACACGGCTCAACAACTGGCGCCCCAAAGCACCTCCCGGATGATAAAGGGCATAATTTTCGGCTTTGAAATTCCGGCGTTCCATCAGGCAAATGCTTAATGCATCGCCCATTACCAAAGTTGCAGTTGTAGAAGTGGTTGGAGACAAATCCAGCGGACAGGCTTCTTTTTCAACGCCAACATTGATCACTAATTCCACTTCTTTTGCCAAAGCCGAGTTTATATTTCCGGTCATGGCAATCAAGCGGCAACCAATTTTCCGAAGCGGCGGAACCACATTTAAAATTTCAGACGAACTGCCGCTGTTCGAAATAAGTAAAGCAATATCCTCTTTCCTGATCATGCCTAAATCGCCGTGCATGGCTTCGGCAGCATTGATAAAAATCGTTGGCGTTCCGGTGGAAGCAAGCGACGAAGCAATTTTATGCCCAATAATACCGGTTTTACCGATACCCATGATGACTAATTTTCCCTTACCGGCGTAAATCATTTCAACCGCTTCATTGATTTCTTCACCGATTTTATCTGAAAGTTTCTGAAGTTCACAGATTTCCTGTTGGAATATTTCTTTAGAACGTTTTACTGCATCCATTATTTACCATTTAGGCGCTTAGTGTACACAGGCACACTACGTAATGTTATTATTTTTCTATCATTGACTTGCAAAAGTGCGAATGTTTTGTGTTCTTAGTAAACTTAGCGCCCGGCTAAAATCATTTCCACAAATTCACGAACGCAACCTTCGCCTCCTTTTTTGTTCAGTTGAATAATGCCTGGAACTTGTTTCACAGCCTCTGAAGCATTAGCAGGACAAGCTGCCAGACCTACATTTGATAATAATTCCAGGCAATTCACATCATCTCCGATATAAGCTACTTCGGCAAGCGTAATACCTTCTTTTTCACAAATTTCCAATGTCGAAGCCAGCTTACCTCCCTCATGTTTACCTTGATACAAATAATCAAGTTTCAGTTTATTGAACCGCCGTTCCACCATTTTAGTGTTTTCCGAAGTGATAATTCCGACTTTAATTCCATGTTGGCGGATCAGCTGCAATCCCATGCCGTCGTGCGCATTGAATTTTTTCAATTCATCGCCGTTTTCCGAGTAATACATGCCGGCATCGGTCAATACGCCATCAACATCGGTCAGAAAAAGTTTAACCTCACCCCCAACCCCTCTCTTTGAGGAGAGAGGAGTAAATGCTGCTTGTTCTCCAACCAATAATCTTGATTCTTGGTTTTTGATTCTTGGTTCCGATGATATATTTTTAGTAATATTATCAATCAAAATTGCCTGCTCCAGTATTTTGCGGATGTTGGATAAATGGATCTGGTTAGGTCCATCACTGAAAGCATGGTCGGGATCGGGGTGAACTTCGGCAAAAATAGCATCGACACCTACTGCCAATGCAGCCCGCATGAGGTATGGAACCATTTCGCGGTTTCCCCCGGTTGAAGTGCCTTGTCCGCCCGGTTTCTGAACGGCGTGGGTGGCATCGAAAACCACCGGAAATCCATAGCTGCGCATTTCCACCAATCCGGTCATATCGACCACCAGATTGTTATACCCAAAACAGGAACCCCGTTCGCAAAGCAGGATATTTTCGTTCCCGGAATCACGTAGTTTGTCTATCACGTTTTTCATATCCCAGGGAGCCATAAATTGGCCTTTTTTTACGTTTACAATCTTTCCCGTTTTAGCCGCAGCCACCAACAAGTCGGTTTGACGCGAGAGAAAAGCGGGTATCTGCAATATATCAGCCACCTCGGCCACCGGAGCGCATTGCCATGTTTCGTGCACATCCGTCACGACAGGCAAATTAAGTTCGGTTTTTACACGTTGCAGGATTTGCAAACCTCGCTCCATGCCTACGCCGCGTGGCGATTTTACCGACGAGCGATTTGCTTTGTCGAACGATGATTTGAATATCAAATGAATACCTAAATCACTACATATTTGTTTCAATTCCGCCGCCACCTGCATGGTCATTTCCTCGGTTTCGATGGCGCATGGTCCTGCAATCAGCACAAAACGATCGTTTCCGCCTATTTCGAAGCGATTCAGCACATTTATTTTGCGTGTCGTTATCATTTTTTTTATTGTCGTAGGTTTAAAATAAAGAAAAAGACAAGTTTGTGCTTGTCTCGTCATATTTCCTTTTCAAATATTTACTTTAACCGGACAGGACTCAACATGTCTGTTTAACGTGAATTTAATATTGATATGCCCTCACCCAATCCACTTCGAAAACGCCGGCGCTTCCTTTTTGTTTTTGAGGTATAAATGAGTTGAAAACCATATACATTTCTTCCGAAGGAATATTACTTGCAGTTCGATATATTTCCAAATCGTTGATCAGCCAAACAAGTTCTTTCTCAGTCCAACGAAGTGTGTATATAAAAAATTGCGAAACATTTATTCCGGTTATTTTTATGCCATCCACCACGTTCTGATTTGCATTCCCTACTTTGATACATTTCCCATCAAAATGGAAAATGTTTACATGCGGTAATTTATTGTCCGCTCCCAACCAAAATGCATGATTTACATTTCCCGAACAGCGAATTTTTGCCCTGAAAACTCCGCCTTTTTGCCTGAATTCATCTGCAGCCTGTAAAACATCGGAAGTAAAGCTAAATTCTTTTTCCACGAATCCTTTAGTGGGATGCCAGGCAGGAGCTTTTACTTTTTCGTGCTTTGTTGTTATCTTCAAAATCCCGTTTTCAACCGACACATTTTGACCGGCATTGTTTGCCTGTTTTTCGTTGGCAAAGGAATGATTCCCGACTAAATTTGCACTCCGGTAATGAAAGCCGAAATTCCAGCGCGATTTATCGAGTGTATTCCACTCAAATTCATCCTTGAAGGTGAGTTTTAACTGGCTGTATTTTTCAAATCTTTCAGGTTTTTCATTTAAAAAGAACACGATATCCGGATTTTTGGCTAACTCGTAGAAGCGTTGCTCTTTTGTGTATTCGGGTGTTGACTGCCAACGATGCGGATTGGACCAAAATTCGTTTCTCAATTTAAACTCGGGCGTTGACGTTTGAATCTTTAATTGCTCAAACTCTTTAATAATATACGAATTATGAAAACGGGTGTAAGTTTTATAAGCTTTTGAATGTTCGAAGTGTTTGAGTTTCCGGAGTTTTTCGGAATTCTTTACTTTTTTTTTGTCTCCGAGATCTTCAAATTCAGGACTGGTTTTAAATGCAAGATATTGCTCAAGTTCTATTGATTTGAGAACCTGGAAATACAGGTTTATCGCAGGTGAAGCATCTAATTTCTTCATTTTATTAGTACTTCGGTATTCTTCGGTGTCTTTGTATTTTCTGTTTTGCAGTGTCTTTTTATTTTCAATAAAGGCTGATGACTTTACTTCATGAAATAATGTTTTATACTCCGATAGTTCCACCGATTTCTCTATCTCCCGGAATCGATGCATGGCTTTAATCAGGGCAGCTTCTTCTTTTTCGAGTTTCGCTGTCGGAGTAATGCCTCCAAAAAGATTTTTCCAGAACAAATTCATGATATAAAAAGAATTAGAGGATGAATAATTCTCAACTCAAAAAAACATTAACAATGTGATTTTAAAGATGCGATACAACCGTCGATATTATCTACAACAACAGGTTTATAATTTTCAACCGGTATAAATTTCTCTAAACGCATCCTTGCAATAAGCATCAGTAAATCATCGTAAAATCCATTTTCATTTACGACAATCAAAGGCTTTTTATGCTCCCCGACAATGGCCGAAGCTGTAACATCAAACATTTCGTCGAGCGTGCCGTAACTTCCGGGCAAAACTACAAAAATATCCGCAATTTCCTTCATCTTAGCCTTACGCTCACTCATGGATTCAACGGTTATCAGCTCGCTACACAAAGGACTTTGCCTGTTCATTTTAATTACGGCATGTGGAATAACGCCAACAATTCGTCCTTTCCCGTTTGCAACGCCTTCCGAAACAGCAGTCATTAAACCGCCCGTAGCGCCTCCGAAAACAAGAACATTTCCGCTTTCTGCAATCCATTCTCCTAACCGGTATGCCGACTGTTTGTAATTTTCTGCAATGTGGTTACTCGACGAGCAGTAAACAGCTATATTCATCTCTTTAAGTTTGAGGTTTGAAGGTTTGATGTTTGAGTTGTTGTTGAACTTTCATTTCGCCAAAGGCAAGACAAACTTTCGAACACCAAACTTTCAAACTCTTTAATTTTACGCATCAATATTCGCGTAAGTTGCATTTTCTTCAATAAACTGACGGCGCGGAGCCACATCATCTCCCATCAACATGGAAAAAACGTGGTCGGCTGTCGCCGCATTTTCAATGGTTACCTGGCGCAAGGTGCGGTTTTCGGGATTCATGGTTGTATCCCACAGCTGAATTTCGTTCATTTCGCCCAAACCTTTATAGCGCTGGGTATGAATGCCACCTTCGTTTCCCGAACCGTATTTTTCAATAAATGCCTGACGTTGTTGTTCGGTCCAGCAATATTCCTCAATTTTCCCTTTTTTGCACAAATAAAGCGGTGGAGTGGCAATATACAAATAACCCTGCTCAATCAACTCTTTCATGTGGCGGAAAAAGAAAGTCATAATCAATGTGGCAATGTGGCTTCCGTCCACGTCGGCATCAGTCATGATGATAATTTTATGATAACGCAGTTTTGCGATATTTAGTGCTTTACTGTCGTCTTCGGTACCGATTGTTACACCTAATGCCGTGTAAATATTCCGGATTTCTTCACTTTCGAGCACTTTATGTTGCATGGCTTTTTCTACATTCAGAATTTTACCGCGCAATGGCAAAATAGCCTGAAACTGGCGGCTACGTCCTTGTTTAGCCGTTCCACCTGCCGAATCCCCTTCGACAAGAAATAATTCGCATTTTTCAGGATCTTTATCGGCACAGTCGGCTAATTTACCCGGTAATCCACCCCCCGAAAGAGGCGATTTGCGCTGAACCATTTCACGCGCTTTACGGGCAGCATGACGGGCTGTTGCTGCCAAAATTACTTTCTCGACAATAATACGTGCCGCCTTAGGGTTTTCTTCCAGATAATTTCCCAAAGCTTCTGCCACAGCCATATCTACCGAGCCCATCACTTCGTTGTTTCCAAGTTTGGTTTTCGTCTGTCCTTCGAACTGAGGTTCCTGCACCTTGATTGAAATAACCGCGGTCAGACCTTCGCGGAAGTCATCGCCGCTGATTTCGATTTTCAGTTTTTCGAGCATCTTACTGTCTTCGGCATATTTTTTCAACGTGCGGGTCAACCCCCGACGGAAACCAGCTAAGTGGGTTCCTCCTTCTATCGTGTTGATATTGTTTACGTAAGAGTGAATATTCTCGTTATACGAAGTATTGTAAGTCATGGCAATTTCCACCGGAGTGCCATTTTTCTCTGTATTGATGTGAATCACGCTGTCAATCAGTTTTTCGCGTGCTTCGTCGATATATTCAACAAACTCTTTTAATCCTTCCTCGGAATGGAAAATATCAGACTTGAAAGTTCCATCTTCGTGGATCACACGTTTATCGGTTAAAGTCAGTGTGATACCTGCATTCAAATAGGCCAACTCGCGCAAACGGCTTGCTAAAATATCATATTTATAAACCGTTTCGATAAAAATGCTGTTATCAGGCAAGAAGATAGTTTTTGTTCCGTTCGAAGTAGAAGTTCCGATTTCTTTTACCGGAAATTTTGGAATACCGCAAGAATATTCCTGCATGTATATTTTCCCATTGCGGGACACTTCTACTCTTACATAAGTTGAAAGAGCATTCACACACGAAACACCCACACCGTGTAAACCACCGGAAACTTTATAACTGTCTTTGTCGAATTTACCTCCGGCATGAAGTACCGTCATCACAACTTCCAAAGCGGATTTACCTTCTTTTTCGTGCATATCCACAGGTATCCCGCGGCCATTATCCACCACCGTGATTGAATTGTTCTCGTTGATGGTAACATCGATCGTGTCGCAATGCCCGGCTAATGCTTCGTCGATGGAGTTATCAACCACCTCGTAAACCAGATGGTGCAAACCTTTAACACCTATATCGCCAATGTACATGGCAGGACGTTTACGCACTGCTTCTAAACCTTCAAGTACCTGTATGCTGCTTGCCCCATAATCGGCGCTCGCAAGGTCTCTTGCTTTTTCTTCTTCTTCGCTCATTTTCTTATTGTAATGTTATTTGATTCAACATATTATGTGATTGCTTTTATAGACAAACAGATTCAAATATTTGATGAAAATTTTTATCCGAAAAAACATACAAATATACGAGAAAAAAATGAGAAAATCGCCATTTTTTCAGGCTATTTTAATTTCGCAACAAACTAAATCATAAAAGAAAATTTAATAGCATTGCCTTATTCAATCCTTTTTTTCAGGTGAGATTTATTGGCTGTTCATTAAAGAGATGATGGGGTCATTCGGCTCCAAAATTGCAGTTTATGCTTTTGAAAGAATCGTGTATTTCATCATGGGTTGCACTAAAAAAAACGGTGCGTTAGTCTGTTTCTTTTAGTCACGTTAACTGAGAATATCTTTATCAACAACAAGTCGCGACACTACTGGAAATCCAAATTACAAAAGGTTATTAAACGTCTCTTTATCGCACTAAACGCAAATCGGATTGAAAGCCTAATGTTGTAATCAGCATTTTATTTGCAACATAAAGTTGCACGAATGAATTAATTCATTAATTTTGCATCAAATGTAATCCGTTTTTTTGATCCATTTCTCGCTTCGCCCGATTTTTAGATATATTTACTCAAATCCTGGCATTGTTTTATTTTTCAAAACAAACTATTTTATCTCATGAGACAATTACCCCCCCAATCAGAACCGACCTTCGGTTTTTCAGACAGCCCTTTTGGAGAATGTTGTATTGTTTTCTCAACTGAAGGAATTTGTGCCCTTACTTTCCCCGAAGATCGCGAAAGCGCTCTGTACGACATAGAACAACGTTTCCCTGAGACTGATTTCACCCAAAACGATGCCAAAGCCAAACGCTTTGCTTCAATGATATTTGAGAAAAAAGAAATTCCCACTTTAAATCCCATTGGCACCGATTTTCAACAAACTGTTTGGAATGCGCTAAAAAATATACCGGTGGGCGAAACTACAACCTATGCCAAAATTGCCGAAGCCATTGGCCGCTCAAAAGCGGTGCGTGCCGTTGGAACAGCCATAGGCGCCAATCCGATTGCATTCCTGATCCCGTGTCATCGCGTTATTCGCACCGATGGTGGTTTGGGTGGTTTCCGTTGGGGGCTCAAAGTTAAAAAGAAGATGCTGGAATGGGAGAAGAAATAAATATCAAACCTTCAACTTCCCTGTTTTTTCTAACCTTTCAATAAATCTTTTCCAGTTTGCCGCTCTTTTTTCTTTATTTTGAGTGCGACGTGAAATTGATCCGTGATGATTAATCCACATCGGATAACCATCTTCGAGGTACAGATTTCCATCCTCGCTGTTGTGGTGTAACACCAAATCGTCTTCTATCGACGACATTATGTCCAATGCCAAACGAGCGGTAAATAAAGAGTCGGGTCCGAGATAGAATGTAAAGTTACGAAAAGATTGAAGTCCCTTGACAACAGGTGTGGTTTTAAGTTTCAATTGATTGGTGGTGGTATCGAACCACCAAATATCGTCTTCGGCAAAAAACAGAGAATCCATGCTGATTGTGCCGTTCATGTAAGTTACCTTGCAGGTCAGTCCGGCGCTTCCCGTTTCGTTTTGATTATTTAAAAGGTCGCACGACGGAATAAAAATAACCAATAAAATGGCTATAGAAAGGAGATTTCTTGTTTTCACAATGCATCTATGTTAAAATATTGTCGAACAAATGATTAACTCGACACAAATGTATTCAGTGTTTTAATTTTATGTACCAGAAAACTGAATTTATTTGGCTGAAATTATTCATTATTTATTTTATCTGCTTACTTTTGCAAATAACATTTGTGTGATCACTCTGTAATTCTTTTCTTATGAAACGTTCGTGCCTGCCGATATTGTTTTTGCTTGTTACAAACTGCATATTTTCACAACATCCTGTCGAAAAACTAATCAACAATCCTTTGCTGCAAAATGCCAATATCAGTTTGTTGGTGAAAGATATGAAGACCGGAGAAACGCTTTACGAATC
>JAJFVH010000087.1 GCA_021371875.1 Bacteroidales bacterium | reverse complement strand
GCGATACAATCTTCTGAAATAACGTAAGCCATTTTTCTTAAATTTTTGTTAGTACTAATTAGTTCTGCAAAAGTATCACTTTTTCTAAATCAAAAAAAATATTTAAAGTAATATTTTCATTTTATTCAATTTTTCTTATCGTTGCAGCCAAATACATTAACAATTGGATTCTTTTGTTGGGTTGCGATTGTCCGTTGTGTATTTTATAAATTTTAGACTGAAACAAACAAAACAATACCAATCTGTTTTGTCGATAAAAAGATTACTTTTGCACAAGTAATGATATTTTTTCATTTGTTTTCATGATAATTCTACAAAGTTTCTGATCTATATATCAGTAAATAAGTGTGTTAAGCCACATATTACAAAGCTATTAATTTTATATGAATTTGCCTGTATTCCAAATACATTTTAGTAATTTTGTGGCGTTTTATTTCGAACTTTAATATATTATAAAACGATAAAAATAAATTCAGAAAACGTTATGAACAATTCATTCCTCAACAGTCTAACTCCCAAAGAACCCAAATTTTTCCCACTTTTGAAACAAATGGCAGATGTTATGTTTGTGGCATCGAATTTAATGATCGAGAATGTTGAAAAAGGAGACCACGAATCGGCAATTGAGTATAACAAAAAAATTAAAGAACAAGAAAAAATTGGCGATACTTTGTCGAACAAGGTTTTTGATGAGCTGAATACTACATTTATAACTCCTTTCGACCGTGAAGATATACACCATTTGGCAAACCGATTGGATGATGTTACCGATAGGATAAACAGTTGCTCTAAACGTATCGTGCTTTACAATCCCAAAAAAATTCCTCAAAGCGCCGTTGAACTGGCTAAAGTGCTTCGCGAATGTACGGTTTGTATAGGTAAAGCCGTTGATGAACTGGATGTTTTGAAAAAAAGTTCTAAGAAAATTAAAGCATACTGTATTGAATTACATGACTTGGAAAACCAGGCGGACGATGTTTATGAGCAATTTCTCATTGATTTGTTCGAAAATGAAAAAGATGCTATCGAGGTGATAAAATTGAAAGAAATTATGTCCGAACTCGAAAAAGCTACCGACGTTGCCGAACAAGTTGGAAAAATTATTCAAACAATCATTGTAAAGTACGCCTAATTTATTCAATACGATAAAAGATGACTCTATTAATTACGATTATCGTCTTGGCTTTATTGTTCGACTTCATTAATGGTTTTCACGATGCTGCCAACTCGATTGCAACAATTGTTTCAACAAAGGTTCTAACTCCTTTCAGGGCTGTGCTTTGGGCTGCTTTTTTCAATTTTGTTGCTTTTTTTATCGCAAAATATATCATTGGCGAATTTGGGATTGCTAATACGGTATCGAAGACAGTAATCGAGGAATTTATCACTTTACCGGTTATATTCTCGGGTATTGTGGCTGCAATTATCTGGAATCTGTCAACTTGGTGGCTGGGCATTCCTTCATCATCTTCGCATACGCTTATCGGAGGTTTCGCCGGAGCTGCCATCATGAGCACCATCATTGCCAGCGGTTACACATCGGCTGGTTTTGAATCGGTAAAAGCAGATGTGATTATCAAAATTGCCTCGTTTATAATTCTTGCTCCAGCAATAGGCATGGTCGTTTCGTCCCTTCTTACTATTTTAATTCTATATATATTTAAGAAGTCGAATCCCCATAAGGCTAATTTGTGGTTTAAACGCTTACAATTGGTTTCATCGGGATTGTTCAGTATCGGACATGGATTGAACGACTCGCAAAAAGTAATGGGAATTATTGCCGCTGCGCTATTTGCCGCTTATACAAAAAACGGGATTGATATGGGTATACACAGTATAGGTGAAATGCCCGACTGGGTTGCCTTCTCGTGTTTCACGGTGATTTCGCTCGGCACAATGTCGGGGGGTTGGAAAATTGTAAAAACCATGGGTTCGCGCATTACAAAAGTGACTCCGATCGAAGGTGTAGCCGCCGAAACAGCCGGCGCTTTGACTTTGTATCTGACCGAGATACTGAAAATACCGGTAAGCACTACACATACAATCACCGGCGCTATCATTGGTGTTGGAGCAGTAAAACGGCTGTCAGCCGTTCGTTGGGGAGTAACTAAAAACTTGCTGATTGCATGGATTCTTACAATTCCTGTAAGCGCTGCTTTGGCTGCACTGATTTATTTTGTTTTCGGAACCATGTTGCTGTAAGAATATTAAAGTATTAGAGAAGAAAAGGACGCATGTTTTCATTCGTCCTTTTTTGATGCGGCAGGATTTCCTGTGAAAAATTTCAGACCACAAAAGTCACAAAAATTGTTACTTCGGATAGACGACCGGAGCCAATCCCAGCTTTCGCTCGGCAAACCGACGTATAAATGCCACGGTTTCATCAATTCCAAGCACCGAAGAATTGATACACAAGTGATATGACTCGGCGGCGCCCCAAACTTTTCCACTGTAATAATTATAATACTCAGCGCGTTTCTTGTCGGTTTTTATTATCACTTCACGTGCTTTCTCTTCCGAGATTTTTTGATAGCCGACAACACGTTTAATCCGGTCTTCGGCGTTGGCACTGATAAACACATTCAAGGTGCGGGGATTGTTACTTAAAATATAATCGGCACAACGCCCCACGAAGATGCACGATTTCTGTTCGGCCAAATTACGAATGACATCACTCTGAATCTTAAACAATGTTTCGTTACAAAGGTAATTGTTGACATAGACTTCGTCCACCATAGAACTCCGCAAACCGAAAAATCCCCCGAGTATGCTGTGACTTGTTTTCTCATCGGCTTTTTCAAAAAACTCTTTTCCCAGACCACTTTCCTGCGAAGCAATCTGAATCAGTTCCTTGTCGTAAAAAGATGCACCTAATTGCAGGGCTAATTTTTCTCCGATTTGGCGGCCACCACTACCCAACTGGCGGCCGATGGTTATTACAAACTTTTCGTTCATGGCTATAATGATTTTATTAAAATTCAAATATTCTGTTTGTTTTTAAACTTCCTGAATTGTGTGATAAGCATATAAGCTGCCACAAGGCTCGAAAGCAAATCGGCCGAAGGCATACTGTACCAAACGCCGTTTATCCCGAAAATTGGAGGCAAAATAAGTAAACAAGGCAGTAAAAACAGCAGTTGGCGGGTTAACGACATGAAAATTGCTTTCCCTGCCATGCCAATACTTTGAAAGAAATTGGTTGTTACCATTTGAAACCCGACAATAGGAATGAAAATCAGAACGATACGCAGTCCATTAGCGGCTAAACCGATCAGTGTTTGATCGCTGGTAAAAACAGAAGCCACAGCATGCGGAAATATTTCACCAATCAGAAAACCTAAAGTCATAACACAAGTTGCCAGGATAACGGTTAGTTTCAACACTTTGTTTACCCTGTCGTAATTTCCCGCTCCAAAATTATATCCGGCAATGGGTTGCATCCCCTGGTTCAGTCCCATTACAATCATGACAAAAAGGAAGACCACCCTGTTTACAATTCCATACGCTCCTACCGCCAAATCCCCGCCTTGTTTGATAAGCGCCTGATTGATTATGATGACGATTACGCAGGAAGCGGCATTCATCAAAAACGGCGACATACCGATAGATAAAGAATCGACCACAATTTTACGCTTCAACTTGAATATTCCCTTCTGTAGGTGAATAAAACGATCTTTGTTGCTGAAAAGTTTGATTTGCCAGCCGAGCATCACCACTTGCGAAATAACGGTTGCAAGCGCACTTCCCTTAATTCCCCAACCAAAGCCGAAAATAAACAACGGATTGAGTACCAGATTTATAAGTACGGTAAAAAGGGTGGCATACATGGCTTTTTGCGGATTGCCGGTGGAACGCAACAAAGCATTCAGTCCCATGTACATGTGAGTTACCACATTGCCGATTAAAAGAACCACCATATAATCGTGCGCGTAAGGAAGCGTCTCGGAACTTGCCCCAAAGAAATAAAGAATAGGATCGAGAAAGAGTAAAACTACAATGGTGTATGCCAATCCGAAAATCAGGTTTAGTACAAACACGTTTCCTAAAATATTGTTGGCGGTACTGTAATCTTTTTGTCCCAAGCGGACTGACATTAATGTGGCAGCGCCGGCTCCCACTAACGAACCGAATGCCGCGGCAAGATTCATCAACGGAAAAGTAATTGCCAAACCCGATATTGCCAACGCACCTACTCCATGCCCGATAAAAATGCTGTCGGTAATGTTATACAGCGACGAAGCCGTCATAGCAATAATAGCCGGAACAGCATATTGCATCAATAAGCTCCCCACCTTTTCTGTCCCTAACGCCATGGGCGATCCTTTTTGTTCCATTTATTTTTTTTAATTTTGGTGCAAATGTACTAAAAAAGCAGCCCGGTTGTAACCTTGTATTTTCGTTAATAATATGTAATAATGGCTTGTGTATAGTCCTGAAATAGCTTTATTTTTTGGGAAAATTCATTCAGTACATGACAAAAAAACCAAAAGAAACCTCTCTGTCGCGGACAGGTTCCTTTTGGTCTTAT
>JAJFVH010000071.1 GCA_021371875.1 Bacteroidales bacterium | reverse complement strand
GATATTTAACGATGCCATATTATTCGATCCCGATTTTACAGCCCAGGAATAATTTTCCGTATTGTTGTAAGCGCTGAATACTTCCAATACGTGTTCATAGCCGGAAGGAGCATAAGTGGTAAAGAAAACTTGTTGTCCTGCACTGAAGTAATAAGTTTTATAGGTAGTGTAACTAAAAGTTACATCCATATAATGCGTATAGTTACCTCCTGGATTGGATAGCTGAAATACCTTTTGTATTTTAGGTTCAGTAATAGAGTCTTTGCCTATCAACTCTTTGTTTAATTCCATGTTAACTCTTGCCTCTTTTACGTAATTGAGGTATTTGCTGTCATCTAATTTGACGCTGTTCGCATCTTTACTGAATTTTACAAACTCCACGTCGGCAACATCCGGCAATTTGGAAATAAAGACAACTTTGTTCAGTCCACCGGTTAGTTTTACCGTGATGTTAACCGATTTTTCGTTTTTCAATTCTACGCTTTGCCAATTACTCCTCGTAGGTGCCATTTTAGCAATTTGTTTTACTCCATTTATTATTAAGTCATAAGGTACATAATCGCCATCTTTTGTTTGAACGCCCATCAGCCAAGCGGATAAAAAATATTCACCTGCTTCAGCAATTTCAACTTCAAAAGTGCGATACGCATAATTTCCTTCAACCGAAACGGTTGATTTTTTCACCAATCCATCAATGGCTAATTCGGATTTTTCACTACTGTTAACAGTTGTTGTATCAACTTGTGCATTTAAACCTAAAAACGCAAGTAATCCGACAACTACGACGATTAAGCGTAAATTGTGTTTCATAAGAATTTGATTTTTAGTTGGTCGATTTGATTTTGAATTAAATAGTTTTGCTGCAAAAATAATAATTAAAAGTTATTCAATAACTCGGATATAGTTAAATAACGTTAAATATCAATCATATTTCAGTTTTTTAACAAAAAACAATAGGATTTATGAAATATATTTTGTATGGAACTCTGCTTGGCGCAAGTTTGAGAGGAACGCATTACCAACCTGAAATATCAGGTAAAAGACCTGCGCATGTTCTCCGAGAACGATGTGCGGTTCCTGCAGCAGTTCGAGTCGGCGTATTGATGTTCAGATATTGGGTGTAAAATTGTAGATAGTGCTTGAAAGAAAACTCAGTGTTTGATAAGAAAAGGTTAAGGTCAAGGCGCACGAAACAGCAAAAACACGGAGTCCCGATGAATAGGGATGAGTAATTTTTGATGTGAGTGCAACGCGGAGATTGGCGTTTTCTTGCAAACACTAATTAAAATATTGATAGTAGCGGATTACACACCAGCGCCATCATTTGATTTATTTTTAATAAGTTATATCCATTTTGACGGGGGATTTAAAATGGGTGTTTGTTCAGTTGGTTATTATGCTTTTTAATTTTTCTTCATCGAGGATGAATAAACCTATCAAACACCTCTTTATATTCATTCACCATAATTTCCCATGAATAATGTTGCCGGGTATATTCTTTTCCACGGGCAGACAAGATTTTAAGTTTTTGTTTATCACTCAGCAATTCATGGATTTTGTCGGCCCAGTCCTGCGCATCGCCGGCGGGCAGCAGAACCCCGTTTTTGTTGTTGATAACAGCATCTGTGATTCCATCAATTCCGGACGCCACTATATACGTACCACGCATACCGGCCTCAAGAGCTACCAGACCAAATCCTTCCACATCGCCGGAGATAGAAAGATTGGGCATAACAAATAAATCGGCCAACGATAGTATCTGCAACAAATCATCATCCGATACTTTACCCAAATGATAAGCGTTCTTTTGCTTTGTCAACTGGTCAAGAACATCTTGCTTGTCAGTTGAAAATCCGAACAACAGGTGCATTTTATAGCCTACATTCAGAGGCAGGTTTTGTATAAACTTCTCAACGCGTGTTTGTTCCTTTTTCAACGGACCAATCATCAGGAATAGAATATCCTCGTCCAATAAAGGCATTACATTTTTCAGGAACCAGGAAAAACCTTTTCGCTTTACCGGTCTACCAGTGGAAACAATCACTTTCTTATCAGAAACATCAATGTTATATTCACTTTGAAGCTTTTGAACTATAGTTTCATCGTATGGAATAGCACCCAGAGTATGCTCCACTCCGTTATTTACGGTGAAAGTCGTTTTTTCATCAAAACCTCTTTTGAGGCACTCCTGCCGGGTAAATTCACTCACACAAATTGCTCCGTGGTATTTTCTTAATCTTGGTATCAGTCTGTTCTGAAAGAAATCCACAGGGTAGGTTATGTCCAGACCGTGATAGGTAACGACAACAGGAATCCGGGTGAGTTTCTGCAACCAAAGTGAGGCAAAACCCATCGTCCCATCATTCAGATGGATCAGTTTAATGTTTGGATTTTCTTTTAAAACCGCTTTAACTCTCGATCTGAGTTTGATAAACCAGCGAATTTTGTTTTCGTTGCCCCGGTAGGCGATTACGTGTGGTATATAATATGCCGATAATCCTTTAATCAACTCATAACTTTGCTTTTCCATTCCGCCGATAAAAGGTGGATATTTGTGCGTGATACATAGGATTTCTTCGGGCATTTATATCGTTTTATAGAATTTTTTTTTTGAAATAACTAAAAAAAAGACTCCGGCAATAGCTAACCAAAACAGTTGACGCGCTCTTCTTACCAATGAAACTACAAACCAAACTTCATTGCTTGCTATTCCGATAACATCGAGCATTACTTTATTGCCATATTCTTCTATTCCAATCTGTCCGGGAACAATGGCTCCCAAAGATTTAAAGAGTGTTACTCCCACCTCAACGGCTACCGCATCCACCACCGAAATATCAATATGCAGGGTTCGCAAAACTATGAAGAATTCCATTGCACCGAAAATCCAGTGTAAAGTTAGTAAAAGAAATGCAAGCAAAAATTTAAATTTGTTATCTTTATAATAATCAGATGCAATAGCATTGATCTCATAACATTCTTCCACCATTTTTTCGGTAAGGAAAGACCATTTAGTTTTCGATCTGATTTTTTCAACTGTTTTTCCGAAGTACAGATGATCGTCCAAAAGGTATTTTGCCAGAAGAAATCCGAATGCGATTGCAACTGCTATCATAATAAACAAAACAACTTCCTGGCTCCCGTTGAATCTTCCAAAAGTTAAATAAATAACCGAGATGACAATCAGTAACATGGCCGACAAAACGTTAAGCATCCTCATCAGTAAAATGGAACTTAAACCATTTTTTTTCGTTATCCCTACTTTTGAAAGATAGGAAATTTTGAGCGTATCGCCCGCTATAACACTGGTAGGATTAAATACTCCGAGCATTTCACCGACGTGCCTGAATACAAAAACTTCCGATATTGAGGTCTTTTTGCCTTCATTTCCCATGCACAACATCCATGCTCTGGCTGAACTGAGGTAAGCCAAAAATGATGTAATAATGACAAGCACAAACATCTCCGGCGTTTCATAAAGATAGGTACTTAAGGTATGAAAGTCGATACTGAATATAAACCGGGTGATGATCAATAAAACCGATAACAATAAAATTGCTATAAAGTATTTCTGATATTTTTTTACGAAGGTTATTATATTCATTTATCTGTAAAGTTAAAATAGAGACTTATCCGAATGGTACTGTTTTTAAACTGCATAATTTATCGGATAAATCTCATTTGGTAGGAGAACCTCATTATAAGACGAACGGGTAGCCAGTAATTCGAGGTCGGTAAAATATTCGTCTGCCAGATGATCCCAATTCAGGGTAGAAGTATAATTAATTCCGTTCAACTGCATCTGTTCCCGGAGAGAATTATTGTTAAGTATCGATTTGATATTATCAATATATTCACCGGCATCACAAGGCTCGCACAAAAAGCCTGTTTCACCGTGTTTCACCAAAGCTTGCGAACCTCCGCCGCGGGCAATAACCGGAACACAGCCGCTTGCCATTGCTTCAACGACCACATTTCCAAACGTTTCGGATATGGACGGAAAAACAAAAACATCACACGAAGCATAAACTCTGGCCAATTTTTCATGTTCTATAAATCCGAGGAATATTGCATTTTGCATTCTTTTTCGCGCAGCCTGTTCGGCAACACCGCTTCCGGCAATGATAAAATTCACATCCAATTGCAGGGCTTGCGCTTCATCATAAATATTAAACAATGTTTCTAAGTTCTTTTCCCAAACCAACCTGGAACTGAATAAAATACACGGATTAGTATTCCCTGTGAGATGGTTGATGAAACTCTTATCTTTTTTTGAAGGATTGAACAACTCCAGATCAATTCCACGCTGCCAGAGTTTGAGAGGTTTCTTTGAAACACCGCACTCTTTGAGTTCTTTTACCATTTGTGAGGTTGGAACATACACCATGTTGCATATATTGTAGAAATTCCGGTACACATTCTTCACAACCGATTCCACCGGTTTAATAAGGAAAGGCAAGTTTTTGAAATAATACTTCATGTAAGAAAGAAAGTTGGTGTGGTAGATCGACAATACCGGTATGTTATTTTTTGAAGCATAATTTAGCCCGAAAAACCCCAATGGTGAAGGTGTAGCGATATGAATTACGTCCGGATTGAATTCG
>JAJFVH010000136.1 GCA_021371875.1 Bacteroidales bacterium | reverse complement strand
CCTGGGCGAAGAATGTTGTTTGGTACCAGATATTTGTCGAACGGTTTAATAACGGCGATCCATCGAATGACCCCAAAACCGAAAACACTATCGTTCCGAACATGAACATCATCCCTCCTGCCGGGTGGAAAATAAGTTCATGGACAAGTGATTGGTTCGGACGCGACGAATGGATGCAAGGTTCCGGCAAATCGTTCAGCGACTTATTGCAATACCGCCGTTATGGAGGCGATTTGCAGGGCGTACTCGATAAACTCGATTATTTACAGGAATTGGGCATTACTGCTATTTATTTAAACCCGATAAACGATGCCCCTTCGTTGCATAAATACGATGCCCGCAATTATCATCACGTGGACATTAATTTCGGACCCGACCCTGAAGGCGACCAGAAAATTATTGCCAACGAAAATCCCGGCGACCCGACCACCTGGCAATGGACTTCGGCAGATAAATTATTCCTGAAACTGATTGACGAATGCCATAAACACGGCATCAAAATTATCATGGATTACTCGTGGAATCACACCGGAACCATGTTCTGGGCGTGGCTTGATATTCTCAGGAATCAATCAGCATCAAAATACAAGGACTGGTACAACATTTCTTCGTTCGACAATCCACTGACTCCGGAAAACGAATTCAAATACGACGGTTGGTACGGCAACGCTTATATGCCGGAGTTCAGGAAGACCGATATTAAAGGCGAACGAATAGGGGGCAAACCTTACGAAGGAAATATCGACAACGGGGCGAAACAACATATTTTTGATGTAACAAAACGCTGGCTGGCGCCCGATGGCGATTTATCGAAAGGTATCGATGGTTACAGATTGGATGTTGCCGACCAAATCGGACTCGCTTTTTGGCGCGATTACCGCAGCTATGTGCGTTCCGTTAAGCAGGATGCTTATCTGATCGGAGAAATATGGTGGGAAAAATGGCCGAACATTATGATGGACCCCACACCTTATCTGCAAGGCGATATGTTCGACGCTGTGATGTTTTATCAGGTCTATCGTCCGGCGCGTTACTTTTTTGCAAAGACAAACAACGACATTGATGCACGTCAACTGAAAGACAGCCTGCAATATCATTGGAACAAACTGAATAAAAAGCATCTGAAAACCATGATGAATGTATCATCGTCGCATGATGCACCACGCCTGCTCACCGATTTTTATAACCCGAACAATTATAAATTCCATGCCAATCCGAACGAAAATTCTGCCTATAAAACCGGCAAGCCCGACAAAAAAAGCTACGCCCGGCTCCAACTTTATTTGATCCATTTATTTACTACCGTTGGTGCGCCGCAAATATGGAACGGCGAAGAAATGGGGATGTGGGGAGCCGACGACCCTTTCGGACGCAAACCGCTCTGGTGGAAAGAACTGAAATTCAGGCCCGAAAACCGCAACAACATTTCCAACCAAGAACCCGTGTACAATAATGTCGGATTCAATCAGGCCACATTCAATTTTTATAAAAAGCTGATACAGATTCGCAAAAGCAATCCCGTACTGGTGGATGGTGAAACCGAGTTTTTGATTACCAGCCATAAAAAACTGGCTTACAAAAGATATACCGTGAAAGATGAAATTATTGTACTGTTTAACCTTGAAGCAAACAAACAGATTTTTGATTTACCATCCGGAAATTACATCGATTTGATCTCGGGAAAAAGAATTCCGGGAAATAAAATCAAATTAAAAAGCCTGGAAGGACTTGTTTTAAAGAAGCAGTTTTAACTTTTATCTTCCACAGAAAGCCTCTTTGTGAAATTAAACAAATGGTGTATCTTTGTTCCTTGTTATATGATTTAAAATAATAGACGATTTTTTATCCGGGAAATAGTGTTTGCAAGAAAACGCCCATCTCTGCGTTGCACTCACATCAAAAATTACTCATCCCGATTCATCGGGACTCCGTGTTTTTGCTGTTTCGTGCGCCTTGACCTTTTCCTATCAAACACTGATTTTTCCTTTCAAGCACTAAATAATACTGGTTATTTTTATCCGGGCTAAGGGAACGGGAAGACATAGACATCAATGCCTTTTATATCACAATTGTAGGTTGCCGGGTTTCTGGTGAAGGGTTTGATGTGATAAAAGAAAAATAAAAACCATCAAAAATGGGCGATAACTTAAAACAAAAAACTGTCAATGCTTTGAAATGGTCAACTGTCGATCGGTTTGGACAACAAGTTGTTCAGTTCATCATTGGAATAATTTTAGCCCGTTTACTGTCGCCCGAAGATTATGGATTGCTTGGAATCATAATGATTTTTGCCACCCTGTCCTTGGTGCTGGTTGAAAGCGGTTTCGGTCAGGCGCTTATACGCAAAAAAGATGCAACTGATACTGACTACAATACTATTTTTTACTTTAATATTTTCACATCGGTTCTTTTATACCTTATTCTTTTCTTTTTGAGTCCTCTGATTGCCCAATACTTTAATCAACCACATTTGACGTTAATCGGACGGGTTATTTTTATAGCCATTTTGTTTAATGCTTTTTATTTGGTACCGTACACGATGTCGGTTAAATATATGGATTTCAAATCCATAGCCAAGGTAAATCTTATAGCAACATCCTTGAGTGGGTTATTTGGTGTTTTGCTGGCATTCATGCATTTTGGTATTTGGGCATTGGTTGCGCAACAGGTTTCATTTCATTTTTTCCGGTTAATTGCCTATCGCTTTTTTGTAAAATGGAAGCCGAAACTATTGTTCTCGTTTAGTGTAATTCGTGAGTTCTGGGGTTTTAGCATTAATATTTTAGGCATTTCATTGCTCAATGTGCTGTTTAATAACCTTTATGTGCTTATTTTAGGTAAATTCTATCAAAAAAATGATGTGGGCTTTTACACACAAGCCAACAAATTGAGCGAAACATTCAATTTTAGTTTTCAACAGATTCTGCTTGGCAGTACTTATTCCATGTTCAGCCAGATACAGGATGATAATGACCGGTTCAGGAGAATTTTAAGAGACATTACTAAAAAAACATCCCTGATTTCAATACCGGTGATGCTGGCGTTTATCGCCATTGCAACACCGTTTATTTTTGTGTTGCTTTCGGCAAAATGGTTGCCATCAGTGCCTTATTTTCAGTTGCTTTGCCTGGCTTCGCTTTTTACGCCGTTTTATGCTTTAAACTCCAGTGCATTAAATGCCCGTGGACTTTCAAATTATACTTTTAAACTGGAGCTGATTAAAAAGGCGCTGATTCTGGCGTCAGTGTTGGCTTGTTTCCGGTTTGGAATTATCACAATGTTGTGGGGGTACGTTTTGGCTTGCTTTATTTCGTATCTGGTTTCTGTTTTTTATATCAAAAAAGTCATCCGGCATTATATCAAAAATCAAATCACAGATTTATTTTCAGGCCTACTTATCGGTATTTTAATTGCAATTGTCGCGTATTCGTTGTCATTTGTGATTATCAATAATCACTTACTTTTGTTTGCTCAATTGGTAGTTGCCGTAAGCGTTTACATTATTGCTATAAAAAAGATTCAGCCCGATTTGTATAATCAGGTACGTTTATTTATAGTTGATAAGCTCAAACTCGTAAAAAAACAATAAACTTATTTTTCATTCATAAGCTCCTTGAAAAGCCTCCGTATTTTTTCTTCACGTAAACCAATCGAAAACAAGTCAAGAACCCGTTGACGTGCATTTTTTCCGCTATTCATTTTCAATGCTTTATTGATTCCTTTTTCAAGTTCTTCAATATTTCTGTGTTTTATAATAATTCCGGTATCGCCAATGGCATCGGGGATTCCATTAATGTTTGAACCCACCGGAATACATTCGAGGAGCATAGCTTCACTGAGTGTATTCGGCATTCCTTCGGTAATGGAAGCCTGAACAAATACTTTTGCCTGATTGTATTTCTCATTCAACACTTCATGCGGACAAAACGATGGAATGATCTGTAAGTTTGACAATTGGGAAACTTTGTAATTTTTTTCAGCCCAATCCAGATAATTCGGATTTAATCCGATCAAAACAAAATTGGTAGCAGCATTACGTGCCGCAGCTTCGATAAACAAATCAAATCCCTTGTTATAAAAATCTCCAAGCTGGCTCATCGTTCCTACTGTAAGCACCATATTATCCCGTTTCGGAATAGATTCATCACGTTTAAAGCGCGTTGGATCAATTCCGTTATAAATTATTTCTGTCCGGGTTTTCAGGTTAGAAACGTAGTGTTTAATTCCATCAATATGAGGATTTTCTGCATTATAATAATAATTCTCATGGTAAATCAATGATTGATGGTTGGAAATAATAAGGCTCGCATTTCTCAAGGCAAATTTCACACAGAGACCTCTGATTTTTTTTCTGTAAACTCCTTTTTTCAGTTCAGGATAACAAACAGCCTCTTGTCCGCCGATAAAAACAACTGTTTTCTTCCCTGTTAATTTGCCCACAAGAGCCATTAAAGCCGAATGATAATCGGCAAACCATGAAACAAAAATGACGTTTTTATTAAATAGACTGGATAACAAATAAAAAAATAATCCTAAAAGTTTGAGTCCGTAAATGGCTTTGTTCTTATTTTGATCCATCAAAAATGGTTTTACCTCAAATTCTTTCTCAAAAATTTGTTGATCGCCACGAATGAATGACGAGTTAGCCGGTTTAATATAAATGATACGAACGGGTTTTTTCATATTTTATCTGAGTCAATTTTTAATAAATGAAGGTAAAAGAAAAAGATATGTGCCTATAATACGAACACAAAAGTAGCAAATCATTTTCAAATGTCGCAGATTGGAAATAATTTACCATTTATCGTGATTTTTTTAAACCGTAATTGACTGATTAAACAGGTCTTATTAAAAAAACAACTCAATCAACTTTTCTGGATTTCAAACTGTAGAAAGATTGTTGTATCTTTGATGCTCAAAAACATAACTTATAAAAATGAAGATTGCAATCACCGGTTACTCAGGATTTATTGGTAGTTTTTTACACAAAAGATTAAATAACACCGTTCATGAACTTATTCTGCTCGACATTACCGATGGTATCGATATTTGTGATTGGCAGCAGATTAAACATCTCAATGGAATTGATATGGTTGTTCATTTGGCTAATCTGTCTTTTGTTCCGGCTTCGTACGAACAACCAAAACGCTTTTATGAAACCAATTATCTAAGCACCTTAAATATGCTGGAACTTTGCCGGATAAATCACGCAAAAATGATTTTCTTCAGCTCGTACATTTACGGCCACCCTCAATATCAGCCCATTGATGAGAATCATCCAACACAGGCGTTTAATCCATACTCACAAACTAAAGTGATTTGCGAAAGTCTTTGCGAAGGTTATAACCGTGATTTTAAAGTGCCGGTTATCATTTTCAGACCATTTAATATTTATGGAACAGGGCAGAATCCTGATTTTTTGATTCCGACCATTATTCAACAGGCTAAATCCGGAAAAATAGTTATTAAGGACGACCGACCAAAACGGGATTATATTCATGTGGAGGACATTGTGGAGGCTATCGTGACTGCCATCGAAGCAGGAAATGCCGATAACTCGATAAAAACATATAACCTCGGAACTGGCGTAAGTTATTCGGTGAAAGAAATTGCAGATATTGTTTGTACCTTTTTCAGTTCTGATATTGAATATATTTGTACCCATGAATTCCGTCCAAATGATGTAATGGATACAGTGGCTGATATTTCAAAAATTAAAAGCGAATTGAACTGGCAACCCAAAATTTCCATTCATGAGGGTTTGAAAAAGATGATATAATTTTCTTGATTAAAATACAATTGACTCGCTGATTTTCGGCAGGTATAAAATAAACAGACAAATGAGAAATATTTTAGTTACAGGCGCCGGTGGATTTATTGGTTCGCATCTTACCGAGTTGCTGGTTGAAAAAGGCTTTAACGTTAAAGCTTTTGTGCATTACAATTCATGGAATAAATGGGGATGGTTGGATACCAGTTTTGCAAAAAGTAAAGTCCAAATCATAACGGGTGATATTCGCGATTACGACTCTGTTTTTGCTGCTATGCAGGGATGCGATACCGTTTTTCATCTGGCTGCTTTAATTGGAATTCCTTATTCGTATGTATCGCCACAAGCTTATATTAAAACAAATATCGATGGCACCTATAATGTGCTTCAGGCTGCCCGGCAACTTGGTATTGAAAAAATCATGGTGACTTCTACCAGCGAAACTTATGGAACTGCTCAATATGTACCAATTGACGAAAAACATCCGATGGTGGGACAATCGCCATACTCTGCAACCAAAATTGGCGCCGATCAATTATCGATAAGCTACTACAAATCATTTGATTTACCGGTGAAGATTGTTCGCCCGTTTAATACCTACGGACCACGCCAATCAGCCAGAGCCATTATTCCAACGGTGATTTCCCAGATTTTAGCCGGACAAACCGCTTTAAAATTAGGAAACCTTACTCCAACGCGCGATTTGACTTTTGTAAAAGATACTGCCAACGGCTTTTTTGAAATTGCCCAAGCTGACGGTTTGTTTGGTGAAATTACGAATATAGGTATGAGCGAGGAAATTACAATTGGTAATCTGGTACAAATGATAGCCGATTTAATTGGAACGAAAGTCGAAATTATTTCCGACGAACAACGCATCCGTCCTGATAAAAGTGAGGTAGAAAGGCTTTTCTGCGATAATACAAAAATCAAGGCAAATACAGCCTGGCTACCAAACTACAATCTTGAAAGCGGTTTAAAAGAAACCATCGGATGGATTCAAAATAATCAATCATATTTTAAAACAGATATTTACAATGTCTAAAAGAGCTGTTATTCTTGCCGGTGGCAAAGGAACCCGCCTGAAACCATACACTATTAGTCTGCCAAAACCATTAGTTCCGGTTGGTGATATGCCTATTATCGAAATAATAATTCGTCAATTGACCAAAAACGGATTCGACCATATTACCATCACGGTAAATCACATGGCCGATATTATTCGTGCTTTTTGTGGTGATGGTAGTAAATGGGGAACATTCATTGATTATTCGTTGGAAGACAAACCATTAAGTACTATGGGCCCTCTGAAACTGATTACGGATTTACCTGAGGATTTTCTGGTAATGAACGGAGATGTACTTACTGATCTTGATTTTGGCATGTTTTATAATGAACATGTTGCATCCCGCAATATATTCACTGTTTCGGCCTATTCACGCGATCAAAAAGTAGATTATGGAGTGCTGGAAGTAGGAATAAATAATAAACTGGTGAATTTTGTGGAGAAACCTACCACCCGTTATAATGTAAGTATGGGAGTTTATATGGCTAATCGGAGCATACTCGATTACATTCCAGAAAACCAACTTTATGGATTTGATTATTTGATGCTGGATCTTATTAAATTTAGCAATCCGGCAACAGTGAAAGTCCATTCGGGCTATTGGTTGGATATTGGCCGCCCCGACGATTACGAAAAAGCATGTAATGATTATGAAGAAAACAAAATCCTGATTTGAACCGATCAGGATTTTTACTTATAACTCACTCTTCCCAATCGTTTGGCAAACGATTCAATATCTGCATGAAACAAGCTAAATACAAATCCGACTAACGAGCGAAGTTTCCAAATAAATCCATTAAGCCCAAAACAAAAAATAGATTTTAAATAATTTTTCCGGGCGCCAGAAAAATCTTTTCGCATTAATTTATAACGACCCGATCGGGAATGGGCTTCAACCAATAATTTACGGAAATGGCTGTTGATGTCCTTTTTTGTAATTCCCGCATTTTCAAAGAAAACAGTTTCACGTTCGTAAAATTCCAGCGCAAACGCATAGAAACCTTCACTAATTTCCGCTGTAAATGTTTTTGTTATTTGGTCGGGATAAAAACGCCACCTGCCCAAAGCCTGTTGAACACAACTGAATTTTCCACAAAGCGAAAGCTCAATCCATGTTGTCAGATCAACTAAGGGCAAATTATGGCTTTGCTTAAATCCCCCTATTTTATCAAGTGCATCTTTACGGACTAACACCGTAAGCGCCACTATAAAATTGCTAAACAACAATGTCTTGGTGGCTGTTCCTACCGGATTGTTTTGCACAACATTTACAGAACGCGCCGAAAAATCCGTCAAACTATAGTCTGATTTCAAATCAGAAGTTGATGAATATGCCTGTCCGAATGACAAAACGATATTATCATCAGCCTCCATATCAGACAATTGCAATTCCAGCTTTGCGGGCAACCACACATCATCGCCTTCCAAAACTGCAATATATTTACCCTTAGCTTTGGATAATGCGAAATTGTAGGTCTCTCCCAAACGGAAAATTCCCACATTGGTTTGAGTATACAGTTGAATTCGCGGATCGCTGTCGGCGAGATTTTTTGCAACAGCATAAGTATTATCCCTGCTGCCATCATCCACAACAATCATTTCCCAATTGGTATAAGTTTGAGCCTGAGCAGAGCGTATGCAATCACCGATATATTTTTCGTGATTATACGTAGGTGTAATGATGGAAACTAAAGGTTGTTCACTTATCATAAATGTTTTTTTATTTTCCGGATCAATGTATCTTTATAGGAAATAAAACTATTGACCGTGTTGTAGTAGCACAACTGGTAATTGTTCAAACCAAGGTCTCTGCTTGCTGCAGGCAGTTTCGATCTCCATTTTTTCTGAATAAGCCTGTTTGCCTGCGTAAAATACGAGGTGTAATTCCCTTTTGATAAGTGTACAAGTTCTATGCCTCTGTGAACTAACACTTTGTATAATTTAAAATGTACTTGCAAGGAAAAATCGAGATCATATCCATGAAAATTAGTAAAGACAGTATCATCGTACCTACATGATTTGTAAATTTCCTTTTTTGTAAACATGAAAACTCCATCGACACAAACAACTTCCTCGAGTAATTTTGGTTGTATTGAGTCATCGAATTCAATATGTTGTTCAACAGAATCATTGGAGTAAATAAAAATATGTCCTCTTTTAAATTTTCTCAAGAAAGAACTTTGCCCCCAACTACCTGTTGGATAAGTAGATTTGAATTTTGTTCCGGCGATGCCAATAAGCCCAATGGATTGATCTGCTTCCATGGTTGAGATT
Organism: Bacteroidales bacterium; assembly: GCA_021371875.1. GTDB lineage: Bacteria > Bacteroidota > Bacteroidia > Bacteroidales > Paludibacteraceae > Paludibacter. The sequence goes on along the minus strand of JAJFVH010000136.1, from coordinate 7,814 downwards.
AAGTGTTTTCCCCAATCTTGTGTTCTGAACAATACATCTTCGTGAACAAAGCACAAGTAAGGATATTGAGCCTGGCTTTCACCTATATTATATGTTTCGCAAATTGAATAACAGGCGTGATTTTCGATGCCGATGATTTCATGTGCCACTCCGATGGTTTTTTCAATACTTGCTTTAACCGCTTCAAAATATTCAGGTTTATGGGTTGATATAATTATTGAAATCATAATATCTCTGTTTTTTACTTACTCAAGTTATATAAACCGATTTAATAAGAGTACTTTTTTGTATTTAAATGTTGATTAAAATATTGAAAAATTGATATCAGAAAATCTATCTCTTATCTACGTCTTACCAAATCATATCTGCCTCCTTTAGATAAATGCCCATGAATTAAGGCTAAAAAAATAGCTTTGCATTTAAGAATGGAGTCCGTTTCAAAAATAATTTTTCCCAAACGGTAAATTACCTTGTATTTATAAAATCCATATTTAGCTTTTCTTGTCATATAATCAGGATGAGCTTTCCATGTAAGGATAATATTTCTTATGATATAATAGGTGCTTTGAGCAGAATAATTGTTTATAACCAGTCCGAATCTTGATTTTTCTGCATATCCCATTTGATGTATTAAACGGATTCTTGTGAAGCAAACTACTTTATATCCTTTTTTCCTGACCCTTATGCAGTATTCCGCATCAACCATGTAGATAAGAAAACTTTCATTGAACATCTGGGAGTTATCAAAGGCGTTCAGGACATAAACCGAGCCCGAAGTAACAGCACCTCTAAGCTCGATTAATTCTTGCGATTGATCAAAATTTTCAGCATTTGGAGCAAATACGGCTATTGAATTGTCGTTACAACTGCGGATATGTTTCAGATATTCGGAAAATTGCCCATTTTCAAAACTGCTGTCCTGATCCATGGTCAACACATGAGTAAATCCTTGTTCTTTTGCCCATTGAAAGCAAACGTTAAACGGCTTTGCAAGATACTCGTTATCACCAGTTGTTCTTATTTCAACCTTTTTGTTGTTTAATTTTTTCTCCAATTTATCCATCTCACTCACTTCCAGTGGTGTGTTTTCCCAAATAATCAAATAATCAACCCACGATAAATAGGTAAGAATATTGTTCTCCAGTTCGCTTAAATTGGGGTAAAATGAGCTTACTATAGCGCAGATTTTAAACATTTTAGGAATATTTATTTTATAAATATTTAATGATTCTATTCCAATAATAATCTTTTCTATGGATTTGCAAATCCTTTATTATACCCGCGGTACTTTCCTGTTTTGATATTCTGCCCGTATAATTTCAGGTGCGAGAAGTTAACCCAAACGCTCTTGTTTGTAAATATAATACAAAATAGTTTTTTAGATGTACTTATTGTTATTTGTTTTTATTCACCTTGGCGACTGTAGCGAACTGACTATGAGACATGTCACTCATTTTCCCAAGTGAAAGCAAACGCACTAATTTCATTTTCCAATCATTCCGGCTGTTAATGCCATCGTGTGTAAGTATCTGGTAATGTAACCCTTCATACATATCACGGATGCTTTGGGATGTAAAGAACCTGATATGCGTATCATCAAGAATTCCTCCTTCGGGTCGATAACGGAATTCACCATGCAGAACTACTTCAATCATATTGGTTATATATCTGAAATTGGGAATTGATGACACCACAACGCCTTCGTTTTTTAAAATCTTTTTAATCATCTCCAACGTATTCCATGGAGAATAAATATGTTCGAGAACATCGTTAAATACCACACAGTCAAAATAATCATCAGGCAGTTGGTCAAAAACGGCATTAAAATCACCCACCAATACTTTATTAAAAACCAACATGGCTTTTTGAGCTGTTTGTTCATTCATCTCAACTCCCCACATCTCTCTTCCAGGTTGCTTCAACAAAGAGCAAAACGCTCCATCACAGCACCCTACATCAAGTATTCTCATTGCATTTTCCGGAATGTATTTTCTCATATCCAAACGTGGGTTGTTTAGATACTCTGTTTTATCAGTATTTATACGGCTATTCATGTTCTATTATTCAGTAATTTATAAGCTTAATATTTCTTTTGCTGCTTTCTCTGCCGCTAATCCTTTTCCATACAAATCAATGCTAAAGTCCGATTGCTTTGTATCAAAAACTTCAAAAGCAGTTTTCAATTTCACCGAATCACTTCCGGTGAGTATGTTAAATCCATTTTCAACCAGTTCCACCCATTCAGTTTGCTCTCGAAGTGTGATACAATGCTTTCCAAAGAAAAACGCTTCTTTCTGTACTCCTCCACTATCAGTAATTACTAATTTGCATGATTTCAATAACATAATCATATCAAAATAACCAACTGGCTCAATTAATTTGAATTCGGGGACGATATTCAGTTGAGCCAAGATATTTCGTGTTCTGGGATGAAGAGGAATAACCACAGGTATCTGACGATTTATCTCGTTTAATCCGGTTATTATATTATGTAAGTTTTCAGGCGAATCGGTATTTTCCTGCCGATGAATAGTTGCCAATACAAATTCAGGGAATGAAATTCGATTTAATATATTCGATTTTTGTTCGGCTTTTGCTGCATAATAAATGGCTGCATCCTGCATAACATCGCCATTTTTAATAATTTGAACTGGCATATTTTCGAAACCTTCGCGTTTCAGGTTGTTTACAGCTGTGTCGGTCGGACAAAAAAGAACGTTCGAAATACGGTCGGTCAGGATGCGGTTAATTTCCTCCGGCATTTTCATGTTGAACGACCGCAGACCGGCTTCGACATGAATGACCGGAATGTGTAGTTTTGCTGCCGCCAACGCGCCGGCCAAAGTTGAGTTGGTGTCGCCGTAAACCAAAACGCCGTCGGGTTGCTCGGTCATCAAAATCTTTTCAATTCCCTCGAGCATCCGGCCAGTCATAGCGCCATGCGAAACACCATGAATGTCGAGTTGATAGGCAGGTTTCGGTATTTCCATTTCCTCGAAAAACACATCCGACATATTGGCATCGAAATGCTGCCCCGTATGAATAATTTTTTCATCAATCCCGATAAGTTGAAACTGACGGCTTAATGTGGCAGCCTTTATAAACTGAGGACGTGCACCAACTATGGTAATTATTTTTTTCATAAAGTGTTTAATAATTTAACCAGTTCTCCCGTCAACGAACGGCGTGAATATCGTTCGACCGATTCGGTTTTTACAGTTAACGATCCGGATTTAAATTGCTTGTAATACTCCAAAATTGCTTGTTTTGTATTGATTTCATCTTCAAAATCAACAATTGTTCCTGCACCGGTTTCCGATAAAACAACAGCTGCATCTCCGTCAATGGGACCAATCGCCAATATCGGACGTTGGGCGGCCAGGTATTCATAAAATTTCCCGGTCAGGATTCCTTTGGCATTGCCCGAATTATTAATAAGCAGGAGCAAAACCTGCGATGTTTGTTGTTTGGCAATCGCTTCGGTATGCGAAAGATAGTCTATCTTGAGTAAATTATCCGACAAGCCCCAAAAGCCGATGTCTTCTAAAACCGAATAGTCAACTTTCCCCACCAACTGAATTTGCATGTCGATTTTGAATTGAGGATATTCCGAACAAATCTGGCTCAAAGCTTTCCAAACGGTTTTCGGGTTCCGGGCAGCATTCAGGGTGCCAATGTGCGATATAGTGAATTTTTCGTCTAACTCAACAGCAGTTTTTTTTACGTCAGATGCATCGTATCCATTTGAAATAACCTGAATATGTTTCGGTTGCATCAATTCATATTCTTCTTTCATTCCATTCGATACCACCACTATGCTGTCGGCTTTTCGGATTATTTTTCTTTCCAAATGATGATGAATTTTATCGGAAATCGGGGTAAGATTCAAGTCCTTGTAAAAATCGATATTCGTCCAGGGATCGCGAAAATCGGCCATCCAGGGAATTGTTGGAAATGCAGCTTTTAATCCAAGTCCAATCAGGTGCATGGAATGGGGCGGACCGGTGGTAATGATGGCATCAACAGGATTTTTCTTCAAATAAGCCGTCAAGAATTTTACCGAAGGTTTTATCCAGAACCGGCGAGGATCGGGAATCAAGAAATTGCCGCGAATCCATATTGAAAACTTGTCTTTCCAGTTTTGTTTTTTATCTTCGGAAATAAACCCGGCATTAATAGTTTCATTTTTTTTGCCGGTAAGGTTTCGGTATACATTGTAAGGTTCCCAAATCGGAGTTTTAATCACTTCAATGCCTTCAGGAATATCACGTTCGAAAGAAGTATCGAAGGATGGATATTCAGGATTTTCGGGCGTGTAAATCACAGGTTCCCACCCAAAATCACATAAATATTTTGTAAATTTTACCCAACGTTGCACACCGGCGCCACCACTCGGAATCCAGTAATATGTTATGATTAAAACTTTCTTCATAAAAAATAACTGTGCTATTTCACGCTGATTAAATAATAACCGCAGGTGGCAAAATAATTTCGGATGCAGCGGATTGAAGCTACAAATTTATAGAGTATCCGGGGTTTTAATCCGAATTTGACCTCGTAATTCGGATTTATAAAATATAAAATTCTTTCCTCCATTTTATAGCCGTTTTTAATGGCCAGTTGCTCGAATCTTTCGAGGCTAATCCCTGTTTCTTTTATTTCAAGCAAGGTTTCAATTTTAGCCGGACTTTCACCGAAAATTTTTAAAACTGATTGATAAAGTGATACCGGAAGTAAATGAAAGTAAGGTAAATGCGACAATACTTTACTTTCACAAACCTGTTGATGTCCTCCAAAAGGATTTTGCCAGGGGGGAAAAGCAAAAAAAGCAATTCCGTCCGGCGCCATCAAATTCTTCATTAATCGCAAAAATTTATCCTGATCGTGAATATGCTCAATAACATCCCTGAGAATTATTAAATCGAACTGATGATCAAACTCTTTTGTGTTGTAAATATCATCACTTATCAGTTTCAGTTTCGAAACATTAGGATGATCTTTATAAAAAGTTTTTGCTGTTTCAATTTTCAGAACACTAAAATCAACACCGGTACAAATGCAACCCAAATCAAGAAAAGGTTTCAGGTTACCAGCCTCTCCACAACCAATTTCGAGTACCTGCATTTCACTTTCAATCTTTCTTACCTGCCGAATAAACGGCAAAATATATTTCTGAGTTGTATAAGCTTGTTCGTTAATGTACTGAAGTGGATCTAAATGGCGCTTTTGCATGTTCTCTTATAAGTTTTGGGGTTGAAAAGTTTAAAACTTGAAGTTTTAGTTCTGAGTTCCGATAAGTCAATCAACTTAATTTTTTAATCAACCGATTAATTTCCCCCGATTACCTCCACCGCTGTTTTCAGTCTTGCAATGGTTTCTTCTTTCCCAATTAACGAAATTATGTCGAATATATGCGGACCTTTTGATTCGCCGACCACCGACAGACGGAAAGCATTCATAACGCCTCCCATATTATATTCACTCGCTGTAATCCATTCTTTAACAATTTCTTCTGTTTTTTCTGCGTTAAATTCAGTTATCTCATTTAAAACGGCAATAAGCTCATTTATTTGCCGGGGAGTCTCAGCTTTCCAGCGCTTCTGAACGGTTCTTTCGTCGTACGAAGTCGGGGCAACAAAAAAGAATGAAGACTGAGCCCACAGCTCGGTTATGAAATTGGCACGTTCACGAACCAGACCCACTACTTTCATCACCTTTTCCGAGTCCTCAATAATGTCCTTTTCAACCAAAATGTGTTGAAACAAATCTGCTATTTCTTCCAAAGGTTTGTTTTGCAGATATTTGTGATTAAACCATTTACCTTTTTCGTAATCGAATTTTGCACCGCTTTTGCTGACACGGTCGAGTGAGAATAAATCGATCAGTTCCTGCATCGAGAAAATTTCCTGGTCGGTTCCCGAATTCCAACCCAGCAATGCCAAAAAATTTACCACCGCTTCGGGAAAATAGCCGGCTTCGCGATAACCTGAAAAAGTTTCGCCTGTTTTGGGGTCTTTCCAATTAAGCGGAAAGACAGGAAAACCAAGCCGGTCACCATCACGTTTACTTAGTTTGCCGTTGCCATCCGGTTTCATCAACAGTGGCAAATGCGCAAATTCGGGCATCACATCAGTCCAACCCAGATAACGGTAAAGTAAAACATGAAGCGGAGCCGAAGGCAACCATTCCTCGCCGCGAATCACATGCGAAATCTCCATCAGGTAATCGTCGACCACATTGGCCAAATGATAAGTCGGTAATTCGTCGGACGATTTAAACAGCACTTTATCGTCGATGACAGATGAATTGATGACCACTTCACCACGAATCAAATCCTGCACTTTAATTTCTTCATTCGGCTCAATTTTAATACGAACCACGTATTGTTCACCACGTTCGATGCGCGCTTTCACTTCATCTGCCGGCAAAACCAAAGAATTGGCCATCAATCCACGCGTCTTGGCATCGTATTGGAAATTAGCAATTTCGGCACGTTTAGCCTCCAGTTCGACAGGTGTATCAAAAGCAATATAAGCCAGGCCAGCCTCTAAAAGTTGATCAACATATTTACGGTAAATGGATTTCCGTTCGCTCTGACGGTAAGGCGCATGATTTCCTGTCGACTTTGCTCCTACTCCTTCGTCGATAGTAATTCCGAGCCAGTTCAATGCTTCAACAATATAATCCTCAGCGCCCGGAACAAAGCGTGCCGAATCGGTGTCTTCGATACGCAAAAGCATATCGCCGCCGTTTTGTTTTGCAAAAAGGTAATTATACAACGCGGTACGTACGCCGCCGATATGTAAAGGCCCTGTGGGACTGGGTGCAAACCGCACTCTGACTCTTTTGTTCATTATTTAAAATTTAAAAACTACTTATTACAAACAAGCGCAAATTTACGCAAAATACACAAATAAGTCAATAAATATAAAATGTTTTAATTTTTATAGGATAAAAATTGGTTGGAAATCAAAATTCAGGAAAAAATTATCTTATTCAAACCGAGAATTCACTGTTTGAAACAAGTTATAATACTTCCCTTTCAATGCCATGAGTTCCTTATGATTTCCCGATTCGATCATTTCGCCCTCGTGGAATAAATAAATTAAATCAGCCCATTGTACTGTGGTAAGCCGGTGACTGACAATGATTGCAGTTTTGTCGTGTGATAATTTTCTCAGGCTTTTAATAATTTGCATTTCCGATTCAGCATCCAAAGCGCTCGATGGTTCGTCCATAAGCAGTAAAGGCGTATCACGGTAGAAAGCCCGCGCTATAGCCATTTTTTGCCACTGACCTATGCTGAGTTCCTCACCACCCTTAAACAGATTGCCCAACAATGTATGATAACCATCGGGCAATTGCTCAAGGACATCATCTATACCGGCAGCTTGAGCAGCTTTTTTTACTTTTTCAATGTCCGGAGAAATTTGAGTATTCCCTATCGCCAGATTCTCAGCAGCCGAGATATTATATAGTGCAAAGTCCTGAAAAACAGCGGTAATATTTTCACATAGTTTTTTTTGCCCGATAAGAGTTGAGTCCTGGTTATCGAATATGATTTTACCGGCATCGGGCTCATAAAAACCGCAAAGCAATTTGATTAATGTGGTTTTCCCCGAACCATTGGCGCCCACAAAAGCTATAGTTTTTCCGGCAGGAATGCTGATGTTGATATTTTTCAGAGCATCCCGCTTGCTGGCTTCGTACCGGAAACTTACATTGTCGAAACGTATTTCTTTTTTCAATGAAAATTCCACTGTTTCGGTTGGTTCTTTTGAGCGTGTAGGTAAATTCAGAAACTCTGTAAAATC
>JAJFVH010000057.1 GCA_021371875.1 Bacteroidales bacterium | reverse complement strand
CTCCACATTCCGCTCGTGAATGAAGGGGGAAAATTTTCGTGAAAAATCGGACTCGTAACTTGTCAGGTAATTTAACTCCGGATGTTGCAGATTAAGTATAAAATTTTCGCGCGTCATACGTTGGGCATACGCTAAAAAGTTTTTCTGGCGCTCGCGCCCGACCGATGCCAAAGCCATTTCGTCCGACCATTTTTTAAGCGTTTTCAGCGATGCATGATCTTTGCGGTTACCTACCTGCCAGGCTAAACGCATGATCATCACGAATCGTTCAAAATTCAGTTTATTTTCGTCGTCTTCTCCCAAAATTGACAGGGCGGACAAGTAACTCCCGTTTGAAATACGCGCCACATTCAAGGCATCGTGCTGTGTTATTTCCAGGTTCGGATCCTTCAGCAATGCCACTACGATATCATCGTCGGTCAGTTTGGAAATATTCACATGCTGCGTGCGCGATAAAATGGTGGTTATTATCTCGTCAGGAGCGTTGGACACCAACAGAAAAACCGTTTTTTCGGGCGGTTCTTCCAGTATTTTTAATAATTTGTTGGCGCAGGTCAGATTCATTTTTTCCGGTAACCAGATAATCATTACCTTGTATTCCGACTCATAGGTTTTCAGGTTCAGCTTACGGATAATTTCCTGGCTTTCGTTGCCGTAAATCATGCCCTGTTTGGCATCGCCCGAAATGCGGGCATACCAGTCGTTGACGCTGAAATAATGATTTTCAAGAATCATTGCCCTGAAATCGGCAATAAAATCGTCGCACACTACCGAACTTCTTCCCGCAGGTTTTATCACTGGGAACACGAAATGCAAATCGGGGTGAGCCAGCTTCTTGTACTTCACACACGATGGGCAAACGCCGCACGAATCGGTTTCACCACGGTTTTCGCAGCAAATATATTGGGCATAGGCAATGGCGAGCGCCAACTTTCCTACTCCTTCCGGTCCGCGTAAAAGTTGCGCGTGAGGTATCCGCTGCTCGGTTACCGTGCGTATAAATCGATTTTTAATTTCCTGTTGACCAATTATTTCGGAAAATTGCATGACGAAAGTTTACATATTACGCCCAAAATGGTACGATGTGCAAATATACAAAAAAATATTTAGCCGTCGGGAGCAGGTGTATTTAAAACATTAATGATTATCCTTTAGATTGGCTAAAGCTTTAAATTTCAGTATAACAGGGGCTTTTCCCCTAAACCCCCATTTACTTTTTTGTCTTTACACAAAAAAGTAAGCAAAAACACCTCACCCGTCCTTCGTACACCCCCCGAAGGCTCGATAATAAATAGCGGAGGACTCGGGATGATGGAGTTCCAACTCCGTCGATAGCGTTCCAGTCACCCAAGGTCTCAATAATAGTGAAAGATAATACTGACGGAGTCGGAACTCCGTCATCTTTCTTCCATTACGGCTGCAACACCTTCTTTCCATAATATTGACGGAGTCGGAACTCCGTCATCCCTCCGAAGGCTCGATAATAGTGGAAGTAGCGGAAAAAATATAAAGTTGTATGGTTGTTATCAGATATAATTCTTACTTTTGTTTTATCGATTTTTAAATTTTGCATCAGGAATGAAATTCTTTACTACATCTCAAATCCGCCAACTCGATCAATATACCATTGAGCACGAGCCGATAAATTCTGTTGATTTGATGGAGCGTGCCGCCGATGCGCTTTATTGTAAATATCTGCAGGTATTTTCGTATCAAAAACCGGTTTATATTTTTGCCGGACCGGGAAACAACGGCGGCGACGCGCTGGCTTTAGCCCGTATGTTGCTAAATACAGGATTGACTGTTAAAGTTACTTTGCTAAGCGAGGGGAAACTTTCGTCCGACTGCGAAGTAAACCGGCAACGATTGGCCGGTAAATATCCTGATTCACTGATGGAAATGAACAACGAATTCTTTGCTCCTGAAATCCCGAGGGAAACAATTATTATCGATGGACTTTTCGGCTCGGGATTGACGCGTCCATTAACCGGAATTTTTGCCGAAGCTGTGCATTGGATAAACGAAAGCGGTTGCGAGGTATTGGCCATTGATGTTCCGTCCGGTTTGCATGGCGAAAATAATCCTGATTTATCGGTACCGGTCGTAAAAGCCGGTTATACTTTCAGCCTGCAATTTCCGAAGCTTTCCTTTTTCTTTGCTGAAAATGCTAAATTTGTCGGGAAATGGGAAATCCTTGAAATCGGCATTCATCCGAAAGTCATTTCCGAAACCGGGAGTTATTTTTCTGTTTTGGAAAAACCGGATATCCGGCAGATTATCAGAACACGTCCTGAATTTTCGCACAAAGGTACTTTCGGGCATTTGCTGCTTTTGGCAGGAAGTAAGGATATGGCCGGCGCAGCGGTACTGTCGGCCAGAGGAGCATTGCGAGGCGGCGCCGGATTAGTCAGCGTACATAGTCCGGAATGTAATCGGGCGATTGTGCAAACAGCCATTCCTGAAGCCATTTTCCATTCGGATAAAAATCAAAATATGATTACGGAATTTCCGGATTTGGGAAATTACAGCGCATTAGCCATCGGTCCCGGAATCGGCACGAAAGCTGAAACCGCAGAAATGTTAAATCAATTGCTCTCTCAACTTAAAAATCCTTGTCTGCTGGATGCCGATGCGCTCAATATAATTGCGCAAAACAAACATTTACTTGGGAAAATCCCTGCCGGCAGTATTCTCACGCCGCACCCGAAAGAATTTGAACGCCTCTTCGGGGCCAGCAGCAACAGTTTTGAACGCATGCAAAAAGCGGGTGAAATGGCGGTGAAATATCAACTCACGATTATAGTAAAAGGCGCTCACACGCTGATCGCCCAACCCGATGGGCAGTTAGTTTTTAACAATACCGGAAATGCCGGCATGGCCACAGCCGGTTCGGGCGATGTACTGACCGGAATTTTAGGAAGTTTGCTGGCGCAAGGTTATTCACCCAATGAAGCGGCAAAACTGGGGGTTTATTTACACGGGCTTGCCGGAGATATGGCCTTACGGAAGCAATCGGAAGAATCGATGATCGCAGGAGATATTATTGAAAATCTCGGATTAACCTTTAAATCGTTGAAAACCGAATGAAAAACTCCTGCAAAATAAATTTTTGCAGGAGTTTCTCATTTTCATTTATCAGGCAATTACATAATCAGCCCAATTACTTTCGTTTTCGTAATCTTCGACCACAACAGCATTTTGAGCGAAATTAAATCCGGCCATAATCTGGGTAATTTCCTGTTGCAAAATAGATTTGGCATTTTCAATCAAATCCTTACGAAATCCGGTTTCGCCCAATTGTATCACCAAATCGAGGGAAGCAATGCGGCTCAATGTTTTACCAAACTCTACATATTTTCTTTGTGTCATCTGGGGATCAATTTCAAAATTCAACAAATCTTTCAAATGTCCTGCAGCCCGGCTTGTGAGCTTATGCTCTTTTAAAAATTTAAAAACGTGGTTTTCTTTAATGGTTTTCATTTGTTTCACAATGGCTTCGGTAATCTGGTTGTAAAGTATGTCGTTGGCGCCTTCGAAAATCTGAAACGGGCGGCTGTCAACAATGCCGCGGCCGCCAATGTGGTTGAGTTTGTAAGCGGCCGCACCTACAAGTTGCACTAAGGTTTGGGCAGAGTCCTGCATTAAATCGGTACTGATCGTTTTGATAATGTTGGCTTCCAAACCATAAGGCATCAAATCATTTTTGATGTCGGCCAACTCGCTGCTTTTGATGCTTAATGCCGAAGTAATGGTAAAATTAGCCTGCAATCGTGCCAAATGTTGTTGCACCTGATCGTACGAAAACAGGTTTTTTCCGCTCACCATGCGCTGGCGGCAATGTACGATCGCTTCATCGAGCATACGTTTAATAAAACCGAGCGCCATGCCGGGAAATTGCAGACGACTCCGGTGCAACAGATCAAGCAACATTTGTATACCCGTAGTTTTTGGAATAAGACGTTGTATTTTAGGGATTTTTACATCCAGGTGATTCCTACCATAAGGAATTTGATACAAACCCAAGTTTTCAAATTTTTCTTCAACGACTATTGTCTGGTCACGAGCAGTATTATCGCACACAAATAAATCCACATCGCGCTGTAAACCGCCGTTTGGAGCCTGGCGCCGGGCGGTCAGCACCCAGAAATCGGCTTGTCCGGTAAGACCTGCCCAGTGTTTGGTGCCCTGCAAGTGATAATGGTCGTTTTCTTCGGTAAACGAAGTTTGCATATTCAGCGCATCGCTTCCGAAACCCGGTTCGGTAATCATTAATCCACCCATATTCTGCTGGTTAACGAAACGGTTGAAAACAAATTTTTTCACATCTTCCTGTCCATATTTAATCACAGGCTGGAGAAATAGCGCGCTATTAATGCCCATGGTAAGAGATAAAGCCAACGATTCGTAAGAAGCAACAGAAAGCAGTCGCAGATTTTCCTGCACATTCCCGCCCCTACCTCCATACTGAGCCGGAATGACTAAGGACATGGGATTACAAGCCATGATTTTTTGTAAAACATCGGGTTGCATCCCTCGCTGGGTACTCATTTGGTTGATGTCGTTTTCGTCGTGGAAAACGGTTCTCAGTGTCGATTTGAATTTTGAAAGATATTCGTCGAAAGTTTCTGATTGATTATTTTTTAAAGATGCCGGAAATTCTTGTTCTGTTTGTTCGTTTGATTGCATTAATTGTGGATTTTATGGGTAAATATTGTTGTAAAACGACATGATAAACTCAAAGTACAACAAACGCAAGTATGTAATGTTTGTTGGTTCTATAAGTTGAAAATCAATTTATTGGTTAATTTCGGCGCATTTTAACTCAAAACGAGAAATTAACGTGCACATAATACTGATAATATGAGTGATAGCACAATATAAATTTATTATAAGAAAGTTGCACGAAATTCAAATTATTTTTTACGATTATCCGCAATGTGTCCTAATTTATATTTCGGTGCGATGCACCTTTGCGCTTTTTCTGCTTGTATTTTCTACCAATATATCGGGACGCTGTCCCTTTGTTGGCAGGTGCAGCGCACCGAAATATATTATTTGAAACTTTAGGAGCTTTTACGGATAATCATTTTAT
>JAJFVH010000056.1 GCA_021371875.1 Bacteroidales bacterium | reverse complement strand
CGCTCGATATCGCGCGCCTCATGATCCTCTATCAGCTCGTACAGGGCGGCATTATAATCGCGCTGGCCGGTGCGATCTATTATATCATCAGGTATTGGCCGCTCTCGTTGTGGGCTGTGGCCATTGGCGATAATCTCCATTGCCGGGCAGGTATTGCGGCAGTATTGATAGTGCTGGCATGTGCGGCAATCAATATCTTGTGGCATGGCAAATATTAAACCACAACATATAGTGCTAGTCAAGCTCTTTCGGATACTTTTTACCCGCTTTTCTGTAGTTGGTGAAAATGACACGATTAGTGGCTTTTTTGTCTGTCATGGAGTGTTTTTATTTGCTATTCATATCGGATAGTTACAAGCGGTAAACCTTGAAAGCCTTGCTACGATTGGATTGTATTGCGCCTGTTTTTTCACTTTTCGGCGTTCTGGAAAATCGGTAAATAAATTTATTTTGTGGCGTAAGTTGCTGAATTGATATACTAATATAAATAATAATCATAATCATCATAACTTGGCATGGGCATTGCTCTATATTAAGGCAAAACGAACGAAAGGGGAAACAACATGAAAAACATTAGAATCAGCAGACAAAAACATGATGAACTTTTAAATAAGAATGTTGCAAGCGATAAGAATATGTATTTTGTAAATGCGATTGCTTATATGAAAAAATACAAACATACCTTTAGTATCAGCGGAATAACATATTACAATGTTAAACAGGAAGATATTAATATTTTAGACTAACAAATAAAACGCAAAGGAGAACACCATGAAAAAAGGAACCGAACTACTTGAAATAATTGCGGCAGCTAGTGAAAATGATTGGCACAATGTAAAGATTGACCATTTTACCGGATGGCACGATGCTTGGCAGATTTCTGCCATAAAAAAAGATACGCGCTGGCTTATAGGCTACAGTACCGACAATGAAGGCGCAGGAGTAGCGGCTCATCGCGCACGAGTATTTTTGGGAATTAACTAATTAAAGGAGAATAAAATGAAAATGACCTGTAAAAAATGCGGATACGAGTGGGAAACTAAGACGGATAAAACGCCGAAGTCCTGCCCATCATGCAAACAGTACCTTGATAGACGGACAGTCAAACAAACCGACCAGAAAGGGGAAAAGTAACCATGAAATACGAATGCCTAAAAAAGTTGGATCCGCGCGGTAAATATCCAATAGAATTATTTTGCAATAAATGCGGGAAGAGAATCGAATATTGCAATTTTTACGGATACATAAAAGATTATCCGAAAGAGCAAAATAAACATAGTTGCGTTAAATGCTAACAGAAAGGGGAAAAGTGAGATGAACAATTTTGATCGATTTTTGAAAATAACAAGATGGGCGCAAAGAAGATATTACTGGAAAGAAGAGGCCAAAGGATTAGTTATTGATCGTGGAGGCATCCCTTCAAAATATCTTAAAATTGAAGATATGGCATTTGACAGATATTTAAAATCAAACACAAGAGTTTTTGTTGGTAACTAACCACCGCAGGATGCAGGAAATCATAACCCTCAACCCGGCGGCAACCGGAACGAAAAGGAGATAAGACAATGGAAACATATTTACAGATGAAAGCCAGACACCAGAAAGAAGTTGAAGCATTCCCGATGGCATTTGCATTTAACAACGAACAGTTTGCAGATGGTATGAAAAAGCTCAACATTGAAGTTACGGACACTAAAAACATTCTCAGTATTGGTGGTGGTGGATTTATCAGACGTACTGATGCGGATAATTTAAGCGCAATGTTCGACCGTATTCACGCTGAAGAAGCTGAAGCCAGAAAAAACGATGATTATTTATTCCAGATGTTCGCCTACGAATTGGCAAACCATGAATATAATTATACTTGGGATTTAACCGACACGCTCCAAAGCCTCGGATTGACTTTTGCGGAAGTGAAAGCCAATCAGCAGTTGCATGATGCCCTTGTTAAAGCGGTTGACGAAGTACGAAATAGTGACGCGGCTTAATCAAAGTGGGCGGGGCCTCGGCAAAGGACTCCCGCCCGTGGAGATAAAACACCCGTAAGGGTATGAGGACAATAACACAACAGCGAACAGAAAGCGAGGCGTGAAAATGAAGTGGACACGATTTACAGCTAAGTATCGAAAAGATGACAGTAAGCATTTATGGGCTTTCGGAAAAGACTGCCAATACTGGACATTGCGAGATCATACCGGATACGAGCGCACTTTAGAAAAAACATGGGCTGATTCAGTGCCGATGATTCATTTGATTCTTGAAAATCACGGTATGTTCTCAGAAATCTCTTAACCACACCACCCACCGGGGAGGCTGAAACCTCCCCTTTCCCGCGCCTGTTTGCCCCTACACGCCACTTTTATCATCTGCCCTATGCAACACCCTCAGTAAGATCAAATAACCCACTAAATCCAAAATCGTATCTTCCCCGGCGTCCTGCCCTCGCGCAATCCGTGACAGCTTGTCGTCAATCCGAATTAGTAACGCCTCTTCCGGACTCGCCTTGCTAAATATCCGCACCGGATCCGCAAAACTATTCCCATACTGTCTGTTTTTACTCTTTAGCATTTCGGCCAGGTT
>JAJFVH010000053.1 GCA_021371875.1 Bacteroidales bacterium | reverse complement strand
TTAAACTTTTGCTATCTTTGTACAACCATAAACTCATTTATTTCATGCGTCTAAACAGCCTATCCATACTGAATTACAAAAACATAAGCGAGGCGGAATTAAACTTTTCGCCTAAAATTAACTGTTTTATTGGCGACAATGGCATGGGAAAAACCAATTTGTTAGATGCAATTTATTTTCTTTCATTTTGTAAAAGCCATTCCAATCCTATTGATTCACAGAATATTTTACACGATGCGGATTTTTTCATGCTTCAGGGACAATACATCCTAGCTGAAAATGCGGAGGAAATATACTGCGGAATGAAGCGCAAACAAAAAAAACAATTCAAACGCAATAAAAAAGAATATGATCGGTTTTCCGATCACATCGGACTTCTTCCATTGGTGTTGGTATCGCCCGATGACTCTGTTTTGATTTCGGAAGGTAGCGAAGAGCGGCGAAAATTTATGGATGGCGTAATTTCTCAATTCGATCACACTTATCTACAGAATTTAATACAATACAATAATGCATTAAGGCAACGCAATGCGCTATTAAAATCCGAAAATCAGGTCGATACCTCCTTATTCGAAATATGGGAAGACCAAATGGTGCTGCATGGCAGCTATATTTATGAACAACGGAAAAAATTTTTAAATGAATTTGTTCCGATTTTCCAGGAAATCTATACGAAAATATCCGGTGGGCACGAGTTAATAAGCTTAATTTACCAATCGCAACACGATAACCACGATATGAAAGCGCGTATGCGCGAAACTCGTGAACGCGACCGTATTTTGGGTTATTCAACTCAGGGTATACACAAAGATGAACTGGAAATGTTACTCGACGAATATCCTATAAAAAGGGTCGGTTCGCAGGGACAAAATAAAACTTACCTCATTTCGCTGAAATTAGCACAATTTAATTTTCTGAAACGTGAACATAATTTTTCACCCTTGCTCCTACTCGACGATATTTTCGATAAACTCGACTCAAAACGTGTAAAAGAAATAATTCAATTGGTGTCGAGTGAAACTTTCGGACAAATTTTTATTACGGATACCAATCGCGAACATCTTGACAAACTCCTTCTCCAACTTGGACAAGATGCAACAATTTTCACGGTACAAAATGGTGAAATTTCGCAACAATAAGTTACAAAATGTCAAACTCTATTGACAAAAATCCTCAATATTATTTTACCCTCCGCATAACGCTAACTGTTGCGCGTATTTATTCCTGAATAATATTTTAGAAAATATTTTCATAGAAATGATTATCTAAATTATTATATAACAAATGTTTAAAAAATTATTTGGGAAACTTTTATATAATAATACAAAAAAAAGTGCATTTAATTGTTGCATCAATAAGAAATATTGCCTAACATTGCAGTCCGATTTGATCAATAAAAATCGAAAAAATATAACATTTATTACAATTCAATTAAAATATCTATTGTGGAAAAAAAAACTTATACTCCAGAAGAAATTAAAGAAGCATCATTTAATTTTTTCAAAGGGGATGATTTAGCAACAAAAGTTTGGTCGACTAAATATGCTTTGAAAGATTCATTTGGCAAAGTATATGAACTTACACCCGACGACATGCACCGAAGATTGGCCGTTGAAATTGCCCGGATAGAAAAAAAATATCCGAATCCGCTTACCGAAGATGAACTTTTCGAACTTTTCCGCGATTTCAGGTACATCGTTCCGCAAGGGAGTCCGATGACCGGTATTGGAAACGATTACCAGGTTGCATCTTTGTCGAATTGTTTTGTGATCGGATTCGACAGCGATTCGGACTCTTACGGCGCCATTATAAAAATAGACGAAGAACAAGTACAATTGATGAAACGTCGCGGTGGCGTGGGACACGATTTGTCTCATATTCGTCCGAAAGGCTCGCCTGTAAAAAATTCGGCGCTCACGTCTACCGGTATTGTTCCTTTTATGGAACGTTATTCCAATTCTACCCGCGAAGTTGCACAAGATGGACGCCGTGGAGCGTTGATGCTGAGCGTTTCAATTAAACATCCTGATTCCGAATCGTTCATTGATGCCAAAATGGAATCGGGTAAAATTACGGGAGCCAATGTTTCGGTAAAAATTCATGATGATTTCATGGAATCCGCCTTATCAAATAAACCTTATACCCAACAATACCCCACTCAATCTGAAAATCCGTGGTATAAAAAAGAAGTTGATGCCAATGCGATATGGAAAAAGATAGTTCACAATGCATGGCAATCGGCTGAACCGGGAGTTCTTTTCTGGGATACAATTATACGCGAATCGGTTCCTGATTGTTATGCCGATTTAGGGTATAAAACGGTTTCGACCAACCCTTGCGGCGAAATTCCGCTTTGTCCTTATGACAGTTGCCGCCTTTTAGCCATCAATTTGTATTCTTATGTACAAAATCCTTTTACACCACAAGCTCTCTTCGATTTCGATTTATTCTCGAAACATGTAGCCCTGGCACAACGTATCATGGACGATATCATTGATTTGGAAATGGAAAAAATCGAAAAAATAATGGCGAAAGTTGAGTCTGACCCCGAAGATGATGATATTAAACTAACTGAATTTCAACTTTGGGAGAAAATCAAAGAAAAAACATCGCAGGGACGCCGTACGGGTGTGGGAACAACCGGTGAAGGAGATATGCTGGCAGCTTTAGGATATCGTTATGGAACGGATGAAGCAACCGATTTTTCCGAAAAAGTACATAAATCGGTGGCATTGGCCGCTTATCGTTCGTCGGTAAATATGGCGCGCGAACGGGGCGCTTTCAATGTTTACGATCCAAAACGCGAGGAAAACAACCCCTATATTCAACGTTTACGCGAAGCCGATCCTGAACTTTACAACGATATGGTAAAATACGGCCGGCGGAATATTGCTTGTTTAACGATAGCTCCTACAGGCACAACCAGCATTATGACTCAAACAACTTCGGGCATTGAACCTGTGTTTATGCCGGTATATACCCGTCGTCGTAAAGTTAATCCGAACGACAAGAATGTCCGTATCGATTTTGTGGATGAAAATGGAGATTCGTGGGAAGAATATGTTGTTTTCCATCACAAATTTGTTACATGGATGGAAGCAAACGGATATTCAACCACCAAACATTACAGCAAAGATGAAATTGAAGAATTGGTTTCTAAATCACCTTATTACAAAGCGACAGCCAATGATGTGAACTGGTTGAAAAAAGTTCAAATGCAGGGACGAATCCAAAAATGGGTAGACCATTCAATCAGTGTTACTATCAACCTACCGAATGATGCATCGGAAGAATTAGTTGGCAAACTTTATGTTGAAGCATGGAAATGCGGTTGCAAGGGAGTTACCGTGTACCGCGATGGTTCAAGAGCCGGGGTTTTGATTGCATCTGTTGAAAAAAAGGAAGAAAAGAAAGATGAAAAAACAATCTGTTTCCCTTACGAAGAAGGTCATTTGATCCGGCCAAAAGAACTGGAATGCGACGTGGTTCGTTTCCAGAACGCAAAAGACAAATGGATCGCATTCGTGGGATTAAAAGATGACCGTCCTTACGAAATATTCACAGGGTTGGCCGACGATGATGAAGGGATTGTTTTACCTAAAACAGTAACCAAGGGTAAAATTATTAAAACCATAGATGAAAACGGAAATAAAGGCTATGATTTTCAGTTCTCGAATAAAAGGGGATATAAAACGACTATCGAGGGACTGAACTATAAATTCGATAAAGAATTCTGGAATTATGCCAAACTCATTTCCGGCGTATTGCGCTACGGGATGCCTATTGATCAGGTTATTAAATTGGTTTCAGGGTTACAGCTCGACAGCGAATCCATCAATACTTGGAAAGTAGGCGTTGAACGCGCCTTGAAAAAATACATACCTGATGGAACCCATATCAAGGAACAAACCTGCCCTTCGTGCGGACAGAAGTCGTTAGTTTAT
Organism: Bacteroidales bacterium; assembly: GCA_021371875.1. Lineage (GTDB taxonomy): Bacteria > Bacteroidota > Bacteroidia > Bacteroidales > Paludibacteraceae > Paludibacter. The sequence continues at coordinate 128 of JAJFVH010000053.1, read as the reverse complement.
CAAGAAGGTTGTACGACTTGTAAAAACTGCGGTTATTCAAAATGCGGATGATCAATGTTCTTTTCAATATAAAGCGGGTACAAATGTGCCCGCTTTTTTGTTGATTTGATATATCATCGGAAATACTA
>JAJFVH010000044.1 GCA_021371875.1 Bacteroidales bacterium | reverse complement strand
AGGATTTAATATCGGTAGAATTATTCGCCCACCTTCGTTTATAGCACCCCATACGGGGTGCTATACGTGTGTGGAAATGTCTTTCTACCGGTATTACATGCCTACGGCATAACTGTTCAGGTCGCTTTGCGGATAGTCATTAAAAAAATAATATGGTTATCCGTATAATATCCTCGTTCGATTAAAAAGCAGGGCATTATGCGGATAATCATATTAAAATATATACTTTTGTTGTTTGAAGGCATAAAATTCAAACAGCCATGAAAAAAAGAATTTCACTCATTTTATCAGCAATTCTGATACTTGCACTCGGCGGCGGACTGTATTACATTCATCTGTTTACCCCGGTTATAACGGGTTATGCCGCTAAAAACCTGGCTTCGGATGTTTTTGTGGGAAACCGCACCCAGGAAAGCGTAGAAAGTACCGATCTGAATTTTTCGTTTATCAAATTTGCCAAAAACACGGTTGATTATAATAAAAAGGAAGTAACCAGCCGTTTCCTTTGGGCCAAATCGAAAGCCATTTATATTGATGGCTTTGGTTGTGTTCTGGTTCGTGGTAACGAAGCTGAAATCCGCAATCGTCCTTATACCATTGTTCCGCTTCCTGACATCAATCCTGACACGGTAGCCTGGCCTGCCGGAGATAAACTCGCCGACACAATTTCTGTTGATATTGACCAAATTAAATTAAACAAGGCTATAATGAATGCCTTTAAGGATTCCGTTGGAACGAAAGGTACTTTTGCCATTGCTATCGCTTATAAAAATCAGCTGATTGCAGAGAAATATCGCGAAGGTTTCTCTGACAAAAACCGTTTTCTGAGCTGGTCAATGGCAAAAAGTTTTACACATGCCTTGGTTGGAATTATGGTCAAAAAAGGTTTGATGGATATAAAACAACCTGCCGATATTCCTGTGTGGAAAAATGACAAACGTGCTGCCATTACCATCGAAAACCTGATGCACATGAATGCCGGACTCGAATGGAACGAAAACTACGGAAATTTGTCCGATGTCACTTTGATGCTTCATAAAGCCGTCGACATGGCTGAATTCACCTATAATAAATCGCCCGTTGCACGTCCCGATTCCGTTTGGCTTTACAATTCAGGAGCAACCAATATTGTAAGCTACCTGATACGCAAGAAAATAGGTAACGATGCAGAATATTATGCTTTCCCAAGACGGGAACTTTTCAACCCGATAGGCATGCGAAGCGCAATTTTTGAAACAGATGCCTCGGGAACCCTGGCCGGTTCATCCTATATCTACGCTTCTATGCGCGATTATGTGCGTTTCGGGTTACTTTATCTGAACAAGGGCAACTGGCTCGGACAACAAATCCTACCCGAAGGTTGGACGGATTATGCCATGCAACCGGCGAATGGTTCGGACGGTCAATACGGTTCATCTTTCTGGCTGAATCAATCGGGTGATTATCCGGATGTACCGAAAGATTTATTTATGTGTCGCGGTCACGATGGACAATACATTTATATTATTCCTTCGCTCGAACTTGTAGTTGTCCGAACGGGATTTTCAAAAAAAGAAGATTTTAATTATCAGCAATTTCTCTTATCTATCGTGGAGTCGCTCACAAGCAAAGATGATAAAATATTCGATAAAAACAAGGAATTGTATCTCGATATAGGAAAAATGGAATCACGTTAATTGATAAACTGGAATTTATTTGCAGATATTTATTGTTTCTCTGTCAAATACTTCCAATACAGTTTCGGTAAATGTTGCCGCTGGAGTTTAGGGTTGATACGCTCTTTGATGGTAAGCGATTTGAAATAAGCTTTCCAAAGTTTTTGAAACAGTCGCTCATCTTCGGCCATCAGTTTCTCATCTAATTTTCCGGCAGGGAAAAGTTCGGTGGTATCGAGTGTCATTTCCGTTACGGTTTTCAGGTCGTAATAAAATCCGTAGTCACGTTTGGTATCGTAAATAATCCACTTTTGGTCGGAAAATCGGTCGACAAAATGAGAAATGGTTAACGGCAGACAATTGTGGTCGGGCGAAACAGGCGCAAAAAAAATGTCGTCGGCTGCTTTCTGGAAACGCACAAATTCTATTATGCGATTTTTTTCAGTGCTGACCTTTTTAGCCGTTTTGTGAACCTGCAATACATCGTCGTCGGCAAAATTCGTTTCAATTGATTTTTCATTATCGAAAGTTTTACAAATATAACGGAAAAGCAGTTCGTCGCTCAGAGGCAATTCCGAAAGCCATACATAAGTCAGCATATTCAGTGTGTTTCGCGTCACCTTCTTCTCCAGTCCTTTCCAAACGCGCACAGATTTATCTTCCTGCGTCAAAACCGTATAAGTTTCGGTTACAAACAAAGGTTCAATAGCATCCAAACTCAATAACTTTTCAGGAAAAGTTTTGCGGTTGTATGCATCGAAAACAGCCGTAAGCAGCCCTTCGAAAGTTTTATCGTAACGGAAAATGATCATGTATATTAGTTCAGACTCCTTGCCCCTACCTGCCACAGGCAAGTTCAAATGGAGAAACAAATAAAAATTTATTAGAAATTTCGACGGTAAAAGTATAAAAAATATCAATTGAATCTCCACAAAACCGGCTAATATTAAATCTGAAACACAGATACTACGTTTTGGAAATTAAATGAGTATCTTTGCAGCATATTAATATATTTTCAATGAGATTTGACGAACTTCCTCTTTGTGATGCCGTGTTGGACGGCTTGCAAGCCATGAATTTTAAAGAAGCCACTCCGGTTCAGGAGCAAACCATTCCGGTAATTTTACAAAAACGCGACGTGATTGCCTGCGCCCAAACCGGAACTGGGAAAACGGCTGCTTTTATTTTGCCGCTTTTACATAATTTACAGGCAGAACCTCACGCCGAAGACAAAGTGAATGCGATTATTATGGCTCCGACTCGTGAATTGGCGCAACAAATCGACCAGCAAATGGAAGGTTTTTCTTACTTTACTTCCTTTTCGTCGGTAGCTGTTTATGGCGGGAACGATTCACAAGCCTGGGACGTGCAAAGGCGCGGATTGCAAAAAGGTGCCGACGTGGTGATTGCCACTCCCGGGCGTTTGCTTTCGCATATCAACCTGTATGACATTGATTTTTCACAGGTAAAATATTTCATTCTCGACGAAGCCGACCGCATGCTCGACATGGGTTTCTTTGACGATATTATGCAAGTGGTGAACCGGCTGCCGAAAGACCGGCAAACCATTATGTTTTCTGCTACTATGCCTCCAAAAATCAGGCAATTAGCCAAAACAATCCTACACGATCCCGTGGAAGTAAAAATTGCCATCTCACGTCCGCCCGAAAGCATAATGCAGACGGCTTATATTTGTTACGAAGCTCAAAAACCCGGTATAGTGCGTCATTTATTTGCGGATCGGTCGCTCAATAAAGTCATCATTTTCTCGGGATCCAAACTAAAAGTGAAAGAGCTTTTCAAAACATTCCGCCAAATGGGGCTCTCGGTAGGCGAAATGCACTCCGACCTCGACCAGGCGCAGCGCGACCACATTATGCACGAATTCAAAAACAACCGCGTTAATATCTTGGTAGCTACCGACATCGTTTCACGCGGCATCGATATCGACGATATTTCATTGGTTATCAATTATGATGTACCTCACGATGCCGAAGATTATGTGCACCGTATTGGCCGTACCGCCCGTGCCAGCGCTAAAGGGATGTCCATCACTTTTGTGTCGGAAGACGAACAATACAAATTCAAGCAAATAGAAAATTTCCTGGAAAAAGATATTTACAAAATCCCCATGCCCGAAGAATTGGGCGAAGCTCCCGAGTATAAACCCGAACTGCACCGCTACGGACATAAAAAATTTACATCAGGCAGAGGCCAGTTCCGTAGAAATAAGCAGCGCAGGTAAATCATACTTTCCATTTCGGGGTAGTGATAATAAATATACAGAGTCGTGAAATTTCGCGACTCTTTTTTATGGACTGAATCGATACGTTTATTACATTTTTGTTAAAGGCACTGCAATAATTGACAGCATCAAAAAAAAATCTTTAAGTAGCTGAATATCTAGTGTTACCAGATTACTTTGATTGTTTTTCAGCATTCCTCCTAAAAAATCTTCTCACTTTCGGTTTCAAAAAAGCAACGCAATCGCGTATTTCTATATTCTTTCATATCATAGTCACTTCTTTTTCATAGCGTTGAAAAGAACTTATGGTTAGTTTGCAGCAAATTAAAAAAACGAGACATGACAAAAAAAATGTACTTCATCTTTTTATTTATGCTGAAAACAATATTTTACGCAACAAGCCAAACGCCTCAATCAATTAATAAGCCTATTGAAAGTTCTAAAACATTTAAAATTCTCAGTTGGAATATTTATATGCTCCCCTATTTTAGTCTATTCAACAACAATGGAAAGCGTGCCAGAAACATAGCCGGCAGATTGGTCGATTCAGATTATCAGATTATTGTTTTTCAGGAAGCATTTAGCAGTAAATGCCGGAATATCCTGGCTAAGCGCCTCAGAAAGAACTATCCGTTTCAATATGGCCCTGCCAACAAGTGTTACTTGCCTTTTCGTACCAACAGCGGACTGTGGGTGGTCAGCAAAATTCCGCTCACAAAAATTGATGAGATAAAGTTCAGTATCAGCGAGGGTTTTGACATGGTAGCCCGCAAAGGGGCGGTACTTTTCCAGGGTGAGTTTGAAGGAGCAAAATTCCAATTGCTTACCACGCACCTGCAGGCAGATGGTGACCATAAGATTAGGGAAAAACAATGCAAGGAAATCAACGAACATTTACTGGATCAATACTCTGACCCCAATGTTCCTCAATTAATTTGTGGAGACTTTAATATTGACAGGAACGACCATGTGAATTATGAATTAATGCTCCATACGCTTGGTGCCCACAACGGCGAGATCAGTGGCGATGTGAAATTTACTTACGACGAAATTGACAATACCTTGGTTCGGAATGCTTCAGGCGAAAAGAAACTGATCGATTATATCCTTGTACGGAATCAACAGTGGATTGATAATATAGAACGGAAAGTCCAGACTTTCTATGAAAAAATCGGACAAACATCTGCAAATCTTTCAGATCATTATGCCATGGAAGCGAATGTTGATTTTAGTGCGACTATGATGGATAATGCTGTTCTGTACTCTGTAAATGAATAATTAATAAATTTTACTCCGTCCAACCGGATATCTTTATTAAATGTACAAAGCTTTGCAAACGCCTGACGGGATTTGCAATCCCGTCGTAATGTATTATCAGATAGTCCCGCAACTCCCCCTCGGTTTGCAGAGGCTTTGCAAGGGGGAGAGGTGAGACGCAACGCATTGCGTCTCTTTAAATTATCTTATTCTGCCGGTTTGGTATCGACGGGGGCAGTGGTGCGTCCTCCTCCCAGGTCAACAATTGCACGGGCGTTGAGGTATTCGCCGTACAAAGAGGGTTGGAGGGTTTTGAACGGTAACATCATGGCATCGAGGGTGTCTTTCAGAAGGGTGTTGGTTTCTTTCATTTTCGCCTTGAGGTCGGTGGTGGCCTGTTCGGTTTTAGCTACCAGGTTACGAATGCCCGGGCTTTGAGTGCTGTATTCGTCGGCAATGGTGTTAAGCGCATCAATATCCGACAGGGCAACGCCCCACACAGCCAGCTCAGTGGCAATGGGCAGAGCGGCATCGTGTATGGCATGGGTTTTAATCAGTAAATCGGTTTCACGCATATTTTTGAGTTCGGAAGCTGTAACGTCGGCAGCCAGTTTCAGCCGCGCGTCGCCCGTAGTAGCAGCCTGCGCGCTAATTCCGCCAGCCACTTTAAGCGCGGTATTGATCAAGCTTTTTTTCAGTTCGGCTTTGATCGCCGAATCGGCTTTGGTGCTAAGGGCTTGCACTTCACTGAGCGAACTAATATCACTGATTAGTGATTTCAACTTGTTGACGGCAGCCACAATGGCCGGGTTAGTACTCACAAGCGATTGATGATTGGCGAAGAATTGATCTACACTCTTCATCATGTTGAATTGATTCATTTGTGTTTTGTTCATAATTTAATGCGTTAAAAGTTTGACAATTAAATATATTACGAGATAAATTTACTATTTTGAGAACGTGAGTTGCCATTCGGCTACCAAGAGATGCGATTCTGCCATCCAGAGATGTCAATCCGGCACCAAGAGATGCCAACCTGAGACCAAGAGATACTATTCTGCTATCCGGAGATGTCATTCCGGCATCATGAGAAGCTGTTTCGGTAGTAGCGGACGCTTTATCGCGGGTCTATTGAATAAATTGTGTCAGCAAAGGAAAACATCTGAAAAACAATACAGCCTTTGATCGGAACTCACGTTCGGATACAAAGGCCGTAAGCTATTTCAAGACTGCACGAATTGATATAGTACCAATATTCTGCATGGAAGCAGGGATGT
>JAJFVH010000196.1 GCA_021371875.1 Bacteroidales bacterium | reverse complement strand
AACATGAATATAAATTCTCAAATCTTTTGTTTTTAGCGTAAAGATATAAAAGTTTGGTTATCATTTTTCTTCCTTTTGAGAATAAATAAAACATACAATTATTATTTAACATTTAATCGCAACAAAAAGCTGATGATTAGTTTAAAAATTGATTGCTGGGGACTACTATGCAATAAAAAAGAGCTGTCCGGTAAAGGCAGCTCTTTCTGACTAAATTGGATAATTCCGTTATTTGTCTTTAAAATTTTCCCAATTGGTTCCCAACATACTGCCTGTTTTCATAAATTGCGTATGCATGCCGAAACAAGCATGGAGGTCTGTTGGCGTGTGACAAGGTCCTGACAAAGCCAGGTAATCGCGCAACATTTGTTTATATTCGGGCGCCACGCAATTTTCAATAATCTCTTCGGCGCGTTGGATGGGCGATTTGCCACGAAGGTCGGCTACACCATGTTCGGTAATAATGATATTCACCGAATGTTCATTCTGATCCACGTGACTAACCATAGGGACAATTGCACTGATATTCCCTTTTTTAGCAGTCGAAGGTGTCGTGAAAATTGAAATATAGGCGCTGCGTGTAAAGTCGGCTGAACCTCCGATTCCATTCATCATTTTCGAACCCATCACGTGTGTGCTGTTCACGTTACCGAAAATATCGGCTTCGAGGGCAGTGTTAATGGTAATCAATCCCAAACGACGAGCCAATTCAGGACTATTCGACATTTCCTGCGGACGAAGCACAATTTTGTCGCGGAAAAATTCCAAATCTTCGTACAGCTTTTTCAACACGGGGGTTGTAATTGTCAACGAACACCCGCTGGCAAAGCGGATTTTTCCGTTGCGCAACAAATCAATGACCGAATCCTGAATTACTTCAGTGTACATTTCGAAAGAAGGAATATCAGGGTTTGTTCCTAACGAAGCCATTACGGCATTGGCGATATTTCCCACGCCCGACTGGATAGGGAGAAATTCTTTCGGGATGCGGCCGGATTTAATTTCATTTGCTAAGAAGTTGGCTACATTCTGACCAATTTTGTCGGTAATTTCGTCGGTAGGAGTGAAGCCACCCACTTCGTCATCGCGATGCGTTTCTACGACACAAAGAATTTTTTTCGGATCAATTTTGATATAAGGTACCCCCATGCGATCCGATGGCTTCATCAATGTCATAGGTTCACGGTAGGGAGGATCTTTCGGTTCGAAAATATCGTGAAATCCGCGTAACTCTTTCGGATGGTTGTGGTTCCATTCCACAATAATGTGATCGGCTAAATTGGCGATTGTAGGCGAAATACCAACACCTGTTGTCGGAATTAACTCCCCATCTTCTGTCATATCACAGACCTCGATAATCGCAAATTTGGGTTTCGGCATAAATCCGAAACGCAAATGCGGAGCAATTGACGACAAGTGCATATCGAAATAAGGCGCACGCTCATCATTTAAAGCAGAACGTAAATCCTTGTTCGATTGGTAAGGTGTACGGAACAAAATGGCATTGGCACGAGCTAAAGCTCCGTCCAGCGAATCGCCTGTTGAAGCTCCGGTGTACATCCCGATTTTAAACTCTTTTCCTTCGGCATGAAAGGCTTCGGCGCGTTTGGCAATGGCTGTCGGCACTTCTTTGGGGCATCCGGCCGGTGTAAAACCGCTGAATCCAACAATGTCTCCATTGTTTACATAACTTGCAGCCTCTTCGGCAGTTACAAATTTATAAGTTTGCATAGTTTTTTTTTGATTTGGTATTTGTAAAGTGTTATTTACAAATAACTGTATTTTAATTAGTTGTTTGATTTTTCTATTTTTGATCTTTTCAGCAGGTTTGCTTTTTGCCGAATTTGCCCGCAAAATTACCAAATAAATTTTGATTTTCCTTGTTTATTAAGCGCTAATTACAGAAAAATTTCTTTAATTATTTTAAGAGATGATAAACCGAGCCATTAACTTTTTTCGTTTCAGTTTGTTTATCTACTTATTGCGGTTATTTATTAAAAAAACAATAAACGAATAAGGCTATTTCGAAAAAAATACGGATATTTGCAAATACCAAAAAACGAATAATTATACAAATACTAATAAAATGAATAAAGAAGACATTCGCCAATTGGAGCCCAAAGCTCTCTGGCAGCATTTTTACAGCCTGACTCAGGTTCCGCGTCCTTCAGGAAAAAAAGAGCCTATCGGTACTTTTCTCGAAAATTATGGCAGATCGCTTGGACTGGAAACTTTACGCGATGAAATAGGCAATGTGTTGGTGCGCAAACCAGCCACTCCGGGCATGGAAAACAGAAAATCTGTTGTATTACAAGCACACATGGATATGGTTCCGCAAAAAAACAGCCATGTGGTTCATAATTTTGAAACGGATCCGATTCAGGCCTATATCGATGGTGATTGGGTAACTGCCAAAGATACCACGCTGGGGGGCGACAACGGCATTGGAGTGGCAGCAGCTATGGCGATTCTCGAATCGAAAGACATTCCTCATCCGGCTATCGAAATGTTTATCACGGTGGACGAAGAAACCGGCATGTTTGGCGCTTTCGGGTTGCAACCGAATTTTCTGAAAGGTGACATTCTTATTAATATGGATTCGGAAGACGAAGGTGAATTGTATGTAGGTTGTGCCGGCGGTTTGGATGCGAACATTAGTTTTGCTTACCGCGAAGTGGAAATCCCTGAAGGCGATGTGGCTTTAAAGGTTTCGCTCACAGGATTGAAGGGCGGCCATTCGGGTGTGGATATTCATCTGCAACGTGCCAATGCCAACAAACTCATGTTCCGTTTTCTGAAAGAAGCTGTGGCCGAATACGAAGCCCGCTTGGCAAGCATCGATGGCGGAAGTCTGCGCAACGCCATTCCGCGCGAAGCATTTGCAGTGATTACGGTTCCTGCCGAAGGCGTTGATGATATTATCGATTTGGTAAAAGAATACGAAGAACTTTTTGTTGAAGAATACAAAGGCGTTGAAGATCATATCTCTTTGGCTGTTGAGCAGGTGGAATTGCCGAAAGGTTTGTTGCCCGAAGAAATTCAGGATGATTTGATCAATGGCGTAACGGCTTGTTTCAACGGCGTATTTCGTTTCATTCCCGAGTTGCCGACTGTTGTAGAAACTTCGAATAACTTAGCCATCATCAAATCGAACGGAACTTCGGTTGAATTGAAATCGTTGATCCGCAGTTCAGTGGAATCGCGCAAGGAAGAGTTGGCTTCGATTATCGAAAGTGCATTTGCTTTGGCTGGCGCAAAGGTTGAATTTACAGGCGGTTATCCGGGCTGGAAACCAAATCTGGAATCGCCGATTCTGAAAGAAATGACCAAAGTGTACGAAAATAAATACGGCAAAACACCCAAAGTGATGATTATCCATGCTGGATTGGAATGTGGAATTCTCGGTACTCATTATCCGAAAATGGACATGATTTCGTTTGGCCCCACTATCCGTTACCCGCACTCGCCGGACGAAAAAGTGAATATCGCTACCGTACAAATGTTCTGGGATTATCTGAAAGCAACATTGGCAAATATACCGGAAAAATAATATTCTTGATGATTTTATCGTTTGGCAAACAATTATTTAAATAATTGTTTGCCAAATCTGTTTTCCAATCGTATGTTTTTCCGATTATTTTAAACGTATAAAAATTATGGTCAATGGGGATTTGAAAATAAAATTGTTAGGACTTATAACAAAATGCCCAATAGTAATGCTAATCCGGCCAAATGATATCGGAATCTTTTAATTATTTTATATGAACAAATACTTTATTATTAGTGCCTTATTGGCAATCACAGTCCAATTGAGTGCACAAAAAGACACTGCAGTTGTCGATACTTTTCGTTTTACAACGATAAAAGAAAACAAAATTACGCCGGTAAAAAACCAGGCCAGCTCGGGAACTTGCTGGAGCTTTTTGGCATTGGGATTTTTCGAAGCGGAGCTGCTTCGTTTGGGTAAACCCGAAGTTGATTTATCGGAAATGTTCGTGGTGCATCATTCGTATTCCGACAAAGCGGATAAGTTTGTACGCATGAACGGAGCAATTAATTTCGCAGGCGGCGGTTCGTTTTACGATGTGATTTACGCGTTTAAAAATTACGGAATTGTACCCGATTCGGAAATGAACGGGCTGAATTATGGTGAAGAAAAACACCGTCATGGCGAATTGGATGCGCTGACCGAATCGTATGTAAAAACATTGATTAAAAATCCGAACAAGAAGCTTTCGACTGCCTGGAAAAACGGTTTTGATGGTATCCTGGATGCTTATCTTGGCGAATGTCCGACAGAATTCACCGTGAACGGGAAGAAATATACGCCCGTCACTTATGCGCAATCTTTGGGTTTGAATATGGACGATTATGTGTCGCTCACTTCATTTACCCATCATCCGTTTTACTCAAAATTTGTGATTGAAATTCCCGATAACTGGCGTTGGGAAGAATCGTACAATCTGCCTTTGGACGAATTTGCCAAAGTGTTCGATTATGCCGTCGGCAATGGATTTACTATTGCCTGGGGCTCGGATGTAAGTGAAAAAGGCTTTACACGTAACGGTGTAGCGGTAAATCCTGAAGTAAAAAAAGAGAATCTTCCGGGATCCGACCAAGCTAAATGGCTCAATATTCCGCAAAAGGAAATGGAAGAAAAAATTTACAAAGTGAAGGGTCCTCAACCCGAAGTGAAAGTGACGCAGGAACTCCGTCAGCAGGATTTTGATAATTACCAGACTACCGACGACCACGGTATGGTGATTTTCGGAACAGCCAAAGACCAGAACGGAACAAAATATTATCTCGTAAAAAACTCATGGGGAACCGATAACAAATACAAAGGTATCTGGTATGCCAGCGAATCTTTTGTCCTGCACAAAACTATCAATATCGTGGTTCACAAAGATGCCGTTCCCAAAGAAATCCTGAAAAAACTGGGAATTAAGTAACAGTACTTTTTTTGTAAACGAACCGACTCGGAATTTTGATGATTCAGGGTCGGGTTTTTTATTAAAAAGTGAAATAACAAACAATATATTGAAATTAAAATATTCCCCGCAGCTCTTTTTTATATTTTAAAGTGCTTATATAGAATTATATATATAATTTACTAAAATTTATAGTTAGATTTAGCTAACTATTAGAATAATACAACTATATTTGCATCGTTTTGTGATGTTATTTATCATTTTATAAACGACCGTAAAAATAATTTATTCAGATGAGAAAACTAAGTGTCTTTTTTATTTTATTTTTATTTGTGCTGCCTCTTCGTGCACAAGACTCACTAATGGTGCAAACAGACAGTATTAATGTTTCCGGCGAGATATCTTTGACGGACTCAAGCACAGTAGCCGGCATAGTGTCAGAAGCGCCGGATTCGGGCCGGCAAATTCTTTTGCCTTCTCATTATTTATTTACACAGCGCTGGCTGTGGGGTGAAAACGGATTGATGCGTAAAAATGATAAATTTAAATTGACTTTAGATGCGAGAGAACGTGAAATGGAAATTCGGGCCAAGATGAATCAGATACACCGTATTGCAGGCTATGTTTCGCTTGCTGGCATGATTGGTTCCGGTATTACCGGACAAATGACTTATAATGGCAACAATCAAGCAAAAAGCGCACACCAGATATTTACCGGTTTGACCAATTTTTCCTATTTTGGCAGTTTGGCGCTTGCTGTATTTTCACCTCCTCCGATGAGAGACAGGGAAGCTGGATTTACTAAGCTAAATATACATAAAATGTTAGCTATAGTACATGTAACAAGCATGTTAGCAACTAATATACTTTCAGGGATGTTAGAACAAAACCCGTCTTTGGTTCCTTATCACAGGGCTGCAGCAATCACAGCATTTTCCACCTTATTTATGGCAACAGTGGTTATTAATCTTTAAAAAAGACAACTTATGGATTTCTTTCAAATTCTTTGGAATGTGGCTATTTATTTTAGCTTTGCCGGATTGTTGATTTTGATAATTTCATTATTGACGGGTTTAAGGGTGATCAAGCCCAAACCAAAATTACATCTACATAAAAAGCTAAGTATCACAGCCTTTACATTAGTAGCTATACATGGTGTTATCATGATTTATTTTTATTTCTTTACTTAGTGTTTGATAAGAAAACGCCAATCTCTGCGTTGCACTCGCAGCAAAAACTACTCATTTACGAGAGTAAACTCCGTATTTTCGCTGCTTCGTGCGTCTTGACCTTGACGTTTTCTTATCAAACACTAAATTTTCTTTCAAACACTAATTAATAATTGTATGAAACTAACATGATCAAAGATTTTGGACACACAAAGGCATGATTAGTAATGCCTTTACTCTTTTTTCTTTGCTCTTTGTTCTTTGTTCTAAAATTTAAACACATGAAAAAAGTATTATTAACAATCATTGCTATTGCAGCAGTAAGTTTTGTAGTGAAAGCCGATCCGGCTAAAAAAGTAAATTTAACCTATGAGAATGGTAATCTTAAAATTGAAGCCATTCATAAAGTGCGGAATGTTACGAATCACTACATTGATTTGATTACTATTAAGGCTGATGGCAAAGAAATTAAGGCTATCAAACCTGAAAAGCAATCGTCATTGCAGTCCGAAGTCGTAGAGGTTTCCTTACCCGGATTAAGTAAAGGAACTAAAATTGAAGTAACTACCCGTTGCAATGAATTTGGCAAAAAGTCGGCTACTTTAGTATTGTAAAGCGCTATTCAAACGATTAAAATATTTGATATTGGGACTTTATTTGTTCCAATATCAAAATTTATATTGCTGTAATTTACTAATTACGGTTATCTGATTGTGTTTTGGCAAACTGCTTGATAATTTTATAGTACTTTGACTGACATTAATTTATAAAAAATAATAAGGCATGACAAATCTAAACACACTTATTTCATATCTTTCAGACTTAATTGAGGCTGTTCTTTCAGAAACCTTTAACAGTTACAATATTGAAGACCTTACTCAGCAACAATTGCACTACCTGCAGGTTATTTCGCGTCTGCACAATCCGACAATCACAGAACTATCCAGAGAACTTCAGCTCACAAAACCAACTGTTACGGTTTTAGTAGACAAACTTGTAAGCAAAGGATATGTGAGAAGAGTGCCATCTGATAGCGATCGACGAGTAACCCATCTTCATCTCGACGAAAAAGGAAAAATAATTGAACAGTTGCGAATGTTAGCGTATAAAGGGATGGAAGAAAGGATCAGCTCGGAACTTAATGAGACTGAAATAACGATTTTGACCGAAATTCTTAAAAAACTGGCGAGTAAATTTTAATTTGAGTTGTAAAAACGATTCAAATGCAGTATTTGTACATCAAAGCGGTTGTCCCAATGATATGCTTTGACAGTATGATTATTTTCAGGGAAGTAAAATGAAAAAGACAAACAGTGTAACTCAAACAGACAACCCAACCGGGGAGCGCAAAATTTTCGGGTTCAGCCCGAACATCATAAATACAGGGATAATCAGTTTTTTAACGGATTGTTCCGTTAAGATTATTTATTCCATCATGCCCATGTTCCTGATGTCCTTGGGTGCTTCGAAAACCAGTCTGGCATTGATCGAGGGCATCGCCGAAAGTACAGCTTCGATTTTTAAAGTAATATCCGGTTTCTGGAGCGATAAAATAGGGAAAAACAAACCGTTTATGCTGATTGGATATGGTCTGTCGGCGCTGGTTCTTCCGCTTTATGCTTTTGTGCTTAGTCCTTTGCACGTACTTATAATCCGTTTTACCGAAAGAGTTGGCAAAGGTATCCGAACTGCTCCGCGCGACAGCCTGATTGCAGGTTCGGTGACTAACGGCGAAACCGGAAAAAGTTTTGGACTGCAAAAAGCCATGGACAACAGCGGCGCCATCGTCGGTCCGCTTGTTGCTTTTGGTCTCTTATCTTTTTTCCCCGGCAATTACAGACTGATTATGCTTTTGGCAGGCATTCCTGCTATTATTGCCATTTTTGTGATTATTTTCGGACTTAAAGAAGTCCGAAAGAGTAAACATGAACTTTTCACCAAATTCCATTTCAAGGATTTCTCCCCTAAATTTTATTTGTTTTTAGGTGTGATTTTTATTTTTACACTCGGAAATTCCACGGATGCCCTTTTAATGGTGAAAGCGAATGAATTGGGCATCAAAGTGGCTTATATACCGCTCGTTTATTTGATTACAAGTGTTGTGTCCGTTATTATGGCAATTCCAATCGGAACGTTGTCCGACAAAATCGGTAAAGAGAAGATACTGATTGTGGGTTTTGTAATTTATGCCGTTGTTTATTACGGGTTTGGTGCAACAAGCGGCACCGGATTAATTGTAGTTCTTTTTGCGATGTACGGCCTTTATTCGGCTGCGACCGACGGGATACAAAAAGCGTTTATTTCGGATCTCGTGGACAAAAACAAAAAAGGGACTGCCATGGGAATTTACAATGCTTTGCTTGGCATCACGCTTCTGCCGGCAAGTTTAATAGCCGGACTTTTATATGATAAGGTCGATTCCAACGCGCCATTCTATTTTGGAGCTGCAACAGCCATCGTCGCAGCAATATGCATGTTGTTATTTACGGTATATCATAAAAAAGAGAAACAAAACGCATAATAAGCATGAATTAATCTTTTTTTTGCAAGATACAGTAATTAATTTAATGATTATCCGTAATGTGTCCTAATTTATATTTCGGTGCGCTGCACCTTTGTGCTTTTTCTGCTTGTATTTTCTACCAATATATCGGGACTCTGTCCCTTGTTGGCAGGTGCAGCACACCGAAATATATTATTTGAAACTTTAGGAGTTTTTGCGGATAATCATTTTAATTTTATTCAAATAATTTATAACAAGCGATATAGCAATTTCCTCCCCTGTTTATTCTTTAGCCGATTCTGTACCTCTATATTTTTAAACCTGTCAGATTTTTTTAAAATCTGACAGGTTTAAAAAGCGAATAAAACTATATAAACAAACAGTTTCGAAATCTTTAATAGTTTCGGGTACATTTTTACATATGAATTAATTTTTATATCTTCGAAACGGAAACTGGAACCTGAACTTATTAATTTGATTGGCTAAGATTGAAGCAGATTTTATGAATCAAGCAGTTGTATATATTTTAAATAGTTATGGAAATTTGGGCTGTTTTCCTGAATGCGTGGTTGTTGATACCGACGAAAAGGGCGTGTTTTCTACCCATTTTGTAAAGGTTTCGAACCAAAACAAATCCAATTACCTGCATCTTTTCGACGCAACAGACCGGCTTTTGCTGGATTATTGCATGAAGTTGGAAAAAGAGGTGATTGTTTCGAAAATAAAAGATAAAAACGCAAAAACATGGGATGATCTTGTCAAAAAGTTTTTTGACAGTAAGAAATTAAACGGAGATTTGCGGTATATTAAAGATTACCTGGTAGAATATATCGAGAAACATCAGAATGCCTTTTTCGAACTTATTGGCGATAAACAACTGTATCTGCCTCAAGGCAAATTTCCATTTACATGGGTCAGACTAAGTATAGAGCCGGAAATGCCGGAATTGCTTTATTGTTTCGAGAACCAACCCGACTGGATTTATTATTCGTTGGATATTACTTGCCGGAATAAGCCGCTGAATCTGAAAAACGGAATACTCGTTTCGCGCAAAACAGCTCGTGTGTTATTGAAGAATAAGATATACGAGTTTGAAGAAGAAGTAGATGGTTCAAAGTTAATCGCGTTCTTCACCAAAGAAAAAGTTTCGGTTTCGCAAATCAATGCAGGGGAATATATTCAGAAAGTCATTATCCCGTTAATTCCTTCCAACCGGATTTTATCTGTGGGTTTCGATATTCAAACTATATCCGATATGTCGAACGCCGTTTTAAGGATAAAAGAACTTGTACCGGTCAGGCAATTCTCACTTTTCGATAACGGTGAATCCGATATAATGCAGAAGGATATTGTTTTTGAGCTTATTTTCGAGTATCAGAATTTTCAATTCTGGGCGGGACAGGGAGGCGCCACTACCAAGGTAACAATGTCCGACGATTCGTTTGTCATTTACAAAGTTGAGCGCGACAAAGGGTTAGAGAGATTATATATCGATGCGCTTAAAGAATCGGGGCTCGATTTGGATGCAAAAATACGTAAAATGCCATACGACGATGGTTATGAATGGTTGAACGATAATTATAAAACGCTGGAATCAACAGGCGTGGAAATTAAATTCGAAAAACGTGGTGGTGATACCCGACGGATCTTTTTGGGAGAAAGAAGCATGCTGATTGAGATGGAAGAAGGGCGTGATTGGTTCGATATAAAAGGACGCGCAAAATTCGGTCCGTACGAAATCCCATTGATCCGTGTGCTGAATTGTATCAAGCAAAACAGGAGGCAATTGCTTTTACCAAACGGCGAATATGTTCAAATTCCACAAGCCTGGTTTGACGAATATAAAGTGCTGGTCGATTTCTGTAAGATAGAAGATGGAAAAGCCGTCATTGCCAAACATCATTGCGTCGTTGCCGAAGGATTAAAGCGCGATTCGAAAATCGAACTGTCGGTAAAAAACAATATGCGCCGGTTATTGGAACATCAATTAGGGACGAATTTCGATTTGCCTGCCGGTTTCAAAGGAGAATTGCGTCATTATCAGCAGGAGGGCTACAATTGGTTGCGACTGCTCGATGATTTGTCGCTGGGTGGTTGTCTGGCCGACGATATGGGTTTGGGGAAAACCATTCAAACGCTTTGCCTGTTGCAGTGGTTGAAAGAGCAAAACAGGGGAATGAACCTGTTGGTTGTGCCTACCAGCCTGGTTTATAATTGGGAACAGGAAGCTGCTACGTTTACTCCCCAGCTTGAAATTTATGTTCATGCCGGAAATCAACGCACTAAAAATGTGGAAGACTTTGGGACAGCCAATGTGGTGATTACAAGTTACCCGATTCTTCGTCGCGACAAACATCTTTTTTCAAACATGTCGTTCGACTATGTGATTCTTGACGAAGCGCAGACGATTAAAAATCCTCAATCGGATATCACGCAGGTTTGTCTTTCGCTTACAGCTTGCCGTTTTTTAACGCTTACCGGAACGCCTCTCGAAAATTCACTGACCGATCTTTGGTCTTTGGCGCATTTTTTTAACCGCAATATGTTAGGTTCGCAAAGCAATTTCACACGTGCCTGCAAACAACCTGCAAAACAGGAATTGTATCGTCAACTATTAAAACCTTTTTTACTCCGGCGGAACAAAACGGAAGTGCTTCCTGATTTGCCCGAAAAATCCATTATTATTCAGTGGTGCGACATGAGCAGCGAGCAACAACGCTTTTACCGCGATATTCGTAATAGTTACCGGGATAAATTTCTCGAAAACAAAGATTCCAACGATAAAGTAAACCCGATAATATTGCTCGAGGGTTTGCTGCGTTTGCGACAATCGGCTAACCATCCGCTACTTGTCGATAAAAATTATACCGAGGATTCGGTAAAATTTGAGACGGTTTGTGAAATGCTCCATGAAATTATAGCACAAGGCTACAAAGTACTTGTGTTCAGCTCGTTTGTCCAGCATCTGAAATTGTATAAAAATTATTTCGACGAAAAGCAAATTCAATATTGCTATTTGGACGGAAGCACCAAAGACCGGAAAGAACAGGTCGAGCGTTTTCAGAACGATGACCTTTCGCAGGTATTCTTCCTCTCACTTAAAGCAGGTGGGGTAGGACTCAATCTCACCCGTGCCAGTTATGTGTTTTTGCTCGATCCGTGGTGGAACCCTGCCGCCGAAGCGCAGGTTTTCGACCGGGCGCACCGCATTGGGCAGCAAAACAAAGTATTTGTTTATAAGTTTATTACCCGAAATACAATTGAAGAGAAAATTCTTAAACTCCAGGAAGAAAAACTTCAACTCTTCGATACTATGATTAATTCGGACAATGAAATCCTGAAACAATTAGATGTAAATGAAGTGATGAGGTTGATAGAGTAAGCTAAACACCCGGGGAAATTTACTGTAACTTGTTGTTTATAAAAACAGGCATATTGCCCTTGTCTGCCAGCAAAGACAGGCATAATTCCACTTTCTGATTTGTAGCCAGGAAAGATATTGCCGGCTTCGCCTTTTAATGGATAAAAAAACAGGCACAATAGAAGTAGATATTCTCCACAAACCCCACCTATTTGGTTATTTCTTTTTTTGAGGTGCTATGAAAAATAGTTTGCTATTCTATACAATGCAAAGTCTTTGTCTTTTATGCCATAATTATTAGAGACGAATCTATTAATTTTACCATTTAATCTTTCGGCCTTTGCATTAGTTTGT
>JAJFVH010000128.1 GCA_021371875.1 Bacteroidales bacterium | reverse complement strand
TTTGCCGATTCGGCTGTCCGGCTGTAAATCTGTGCGATTGTAAATCCGTTGTTTTTTAACGCCTTCGCTAAATGTGTGGCAACATTTCCTGCTCCGAGAATTACAACTTCCATTTCTTTAATGTTTTTACGATCATTATTTTCTCCCTTTACCTTTTCCAAAAACCAGTATTGCTCCGGCAATGATCAACAGAAAAGGCCATATAAAATCGGATACATGTTGGGTCCAGCGTATGATGTCGGATAAACGAAAGAAAAGCCCGACAACGATCAGTACCAACCCGATATTTTTATTTTTATGGGTAAGTATGAATATAACTCCGATAATTAATGGGTAATTTTTAAAATCAAAAATTATGTCGGAAATTTCGCGGGGGAATATATCCAGTTGGCGAGCAAGAAGAATGAACCCGAATACGAGTAAAGAAATGCCCCAGGCTAATCGATTGTCTTTTTGCAAAGTCATATTAATCAGTGTTTAATTGTTTAAACTTCTTTCTATTTTCAGTACGTTATTTATCCGTTATTTTTGATTTTAAAAGGAGCAGGGATATTTAAATATCTATTTATTTATCTCTTTATCAGTTAAATATGAGATGACGTTGTTTGGCTTTAAGATGTCTTTAAGTCTGTAAAAGGGTATAATTACTTCTGTTTGTCCCATGTAGTAAGGAGCAATCTCGTAAGGGTTGAAAATATAGTTTATACTTTCATCGGTTATATAAAAGTTTCCGTTTGGTTTGATAGCGTCCACCCAGAAGTCGGTATCTTCAAGATTCAGGATCGTATCCGAGTCCTGATCTTCAATACTTTGTTCAACAATCCTGACTTTGATCAATTCGGACAGTTTTGTTGCATAATCATCTTTGAACAACTCTTTTTCAGTAATTTTTTTACCTGTCCGGAGGTCGAAATTAAAATAATTCACATTGCTTAATCCGTGAGCGCCACCCATAAATACATAACGATTAATACCATAAGAATAGATTCTTTCATCGTTTAACAATGAAAAGCCTTCTAATACATGTTCATTATTAAATGTATAAAGACTCGTACTATCCAATTGCTCCAATAAGGGAGCATTGTTGAGTTTGTATTCGGTTATCAAATCAGCTGCAAATTTTTGTACAACCAAGTCTATTGATATATTTATATAATTATCCCCGAATAAGTTGCTGATTATTTCTTTTCTGATTGAATCCAAAACAATCTTATTATCGTAACATACCGGAATTTCCACATTTATATCAATATTTATTTTGCCTTTTGTGGTATCGGACGATAAATAATACTTTTGAGATACATTTTTTTCAACGGTTTTAATGGTTTTCTGCTTACACGAAGTAAAGTATGGGATTGATAAGATGCACAGAATTAAAAAGATATAGGTTCTTTTCATGATGATTATATTGATATATTACAGAGTACAAAAATAAGATATTTAAGCAGATAATCTTTAAAATATTTCAAAAACAACTTAATTTTTTTGTATTATAATTGCGTAGTGTATTACCTTTGTTAATTGAAATTGGTTTATCAGGGTACTTGAGCTGAAATTTGATTTTAAAATAATGGGTTTGATTAGTTGTATGAAATTGATTTATAAAGAATATTAACAATATTTGTTAAACAAACAAAAAATTATCGTTTAAGTTACTGGAAAGACAAAAGAATCATATATTTTTACAACTATAATTGATTGGATATATGAAGTTTAATAAGGTGTTTTTTAATTATAAACTTTTTATTCAAGAGTTTTGTTTCTTTCGTTGAATACCAAACGCAGCAATTGATTTTATGCTGTAAAAAAATAACAATTTAATATAGAACAATCAGATGAAAAAGAATTTATTTATTTTAGCATTAGTAGCTGTTTTTGTATCAGTAAACCTAATGGCCCAAGCACCTCAAAAAAGCAAAGTTGAATCAAAAACAGAAGTGAAAACCGAAAAAAAAGCATGTTGCGATAAAGCAACAGCCGATGCTTCGAAAATGAAAGCCGAAGGAGAAAAAGCATGTTGCAAAGACAAAGCAAACGCTGAAAAATTATAATGGAATAAAGCTTGTAAAGTATAAAAAGCTCCGAATATAATTCGGGGCTTTTTTTCGTTAATTTTCAGGATACCTTTTTTTAATTAATTTTGCGGTTAAATCACTAAGGATTTGGATAAAAATTATGTTTAGAACGGTTGTCGGGATCGAACCTTATCCCCTAAAAATAAATTACAAAAGCAATATCTTAACCTTGGGTTCTTGTTTCTCTGAAAATATTGGGGGAAAAATGCAGGATGTTTTTTTCCAGACTGATGTGAATCCTTTTGGTGTGTTATATAATCCGGTTTCTATTCGGAACAGCATAGAATTGTTGCTTGAAAAAGAATCATTTACCGAATCCGATATTTTTGAACATCATTCATTGTGGCAAAGTTTTTCGCATAGCGGATTGTTTTCGGATGTGACCTCCGAAAAATGTCTTGCAAGGATAAACAACCGGTTCACGAAGGCTGCTCATTTTCTGAAAAACACCGACTTTCTGTTGATAACTTTCGGTACGGCGTGGATTTTTGAAGAAAAGAAAAGCGGAAAAGTGGTTTCAAATTGTCATAAACTGCCTGCCAGTCATTTTGTCCGCCGCAGATTGACTGTTGGTGAAATAGTCGCCGGTTATTTTGCATTAATTACCAGGCTGAATGAGTTGTTCCCTCAATTAAACATCATTTTAAGTGTAAGTCCTATCCGGCACTGGAAAGACGGAGCACATGAAAATACCATTAGCAAAAGCACTTTATTGATGGCTGTCGACGAGATACAGAAGCAATTTGGGAATGTCGTTTATTTTCCTGCCTACGAAATTCTGATAGACGAATTGCGCGATTACCGGTTTTATGCCGCTGATATGCTACACCCTTCTGAAGTTGCCGTAAATTATATCTGGCAAAGATTTTCTGAAACTTTTTTTTCGGAAGAAACGATTCAGATTAAGAAGCAGTTAGAACAACTGGCTGCCGACAGGGCACATCATCCATTGCATCCCGATTCGGATGAATTTAAACTTTTTCTGAAAAATATTAATGTCAGGGAAATGAATCTATTAAAGCAATATCCTTTCCTTTCCGGAAGACTCGGTTAAATTTAAAAGACTGTCAATAATCAATTTTCTGATATTCAATCATATATATCGCTAAATAATTGTTCGGCATTGACCATTTCGCAATGCCAATATATTAAATTGTGGGAAAGTCCGATGTTGTTGATCTCAGAAATAAGAAACCGGTTTGATCTAAAGTCAAACCGGTTTCTTTAATAATATCAAACCAATATTAATATCTGGCTGAGACTACATCCCAATCAACCAAGTCCCAGAGAGCTACTACATAATCGGCACGGCGGTTTTGATAATCAATATAATATGCATGTTCCCAAACATCGAATGTAAGAAGAGGTACAAGTCCGCGTGTCATTGGATTACCGGCATTGCTTTCTTTTGCAATCGAAAGTTTTCCTTCAGTGTCTTTCACCAGCCATGCCCAACCTGACCCAAATACAGAAATGGCAGCTTTGTTAAACTCTTCTTTAAATGCATCGACCGAACCAAAAGCAGCGTCGATAGCTTTAACTAATTTTTCGCTCGGTTTGCTTCCCTTTTTGGGAGTAAGTGATAAAAAGTAAAAATTGTGATTCCATATTTGGGCGGCGTTGTTGAAAATGGGTCCTTCCGATTTTTTTACAATTGTCTCTAAATCAGAGTTTTCAAATTCTGTTCCTCCTACCAAACCATTGAGGTTATTTACATAAGTTTGGTGATGTTTTCCGTAATGAAAAGAAATCGTCTTTTCTGAGATGATTGGTTCTAATGCATTGTGCGCATAAGGTAATTCAGGCAATGAGAATTTCATAATGTTTGTTTGTTTGTTTGTTTGTTTGTTTTATTTGTTAGTTATTTTATTTGTTCGTTCAATTTGTATTCATTTAACGATTTTACTTCCGGTTTTGTTTACTCTTAGCGTTGTTTTTTATTAAAAAAAAACTAAATTATTGGTGAACTGTATTTTTCTTTTCATCTTTGTATCAAAAACAGAAATTAATATCAATAATAATTATGAACAAAACAATCAAATTAATTTTGGCGCTTGCAATTGTTGCAATGGCCGGTACTGCATGTAAATCGAAGCAAAAAGTGGCTGAAATCACTGGAGCAAATATTCCTGCAGCAACTACTACGGTTTCAACTCCCGTTTCAACTCCAACTCCCACCGAACAAGTAACAATTGCTGAACCCGAAGTTACCCGTAATGAATCCTTTACGCTTTCCGACGGTGATGCTGCTGTATTAAAATTCAGGTATCATGTTGTAGTGGGTAGTTTTAAAAGCCAGACAAATGCAAAAGGATTACAATCAACATTAGTAAGCGAAGGTAACAAAGCCATTGTTGTTATAAACGAACAAGGCATGTATCGGGTGTTAATTGCTTCTTTCAATGAATATTCCCAGGCTCGTACCCGAATCAACGAAATCAAAGATCGTTTTGCCGATGCATGGGTGTTGGTTCAGAAATAAAGAAACCGCTTTAAATTTATACAAATCTCTGAATTCACTTCATTTAAAATGGAGTGAATTCAGAGATTTTTTTGTGCAGTTATTTGGATAACATAACAGTAGTTACTTACAGAATTATATGGATGTATTTACAGAAATAATGCTTGGATATTTTGCCCCCAAAATTTCATTTATGACAAAAAGTGCAGTATAACCATCAAAAAACGAATATATAATTGTTTTTGGGTCTGTATTTTTGTATCATAAAAAATTACCACTTTAACCTTAAGTGTAAAATCACCATGAAAAAAAGAATTACTCCTTTTTTTTCAGTATTATTTTCATTCATACGTGTATTATTTTTAAATACGAACGTTATTTTTTCATCCTGCTCTTCAAAAAACAGTATGCTTCAGCAAAGTATGCTAAAGAATCTTTGTATTAATGCCACCCATTTTATCGTCCAATCAATCAAATTAAATATTATCTCATTCCATATTTATCTTCCTTTATCATCAAGAAAATGCTGTATTATCGGAGATCAATGAAGGAATAATGTCAACTATGCATTTATATCAATGTGATGGTTTCCAAATATGAATCAAATTAATGAATCAAAAGGAGAAAAGAAAGAGTATTTTCTCTTATAGAACATTTACTTCAAAATGAGTTTTTATTTTTAAACTATTTCTATATATCAATGTTAAACTAATATTTTATGAAGAACGATCAGAAAAACAAGTTAATCGGCTCAATGAAGCCATTGTTGCTTGTGCTATTTATGTTTTCAGCATCATTAGCATTCGCACAAACAAAAACTGTGACAGGAACTGTTGTTGATCAGAAAGGTGACCCCATTATCGGGGCCACTATTCAGGTCAAAGGCACTACTACCGGTACAATTACCGATTTCAATGGAGCTTTTAAAATTAATGCAGCTGAAAATGCAACGCTTCAATTTTCTTCGATAGGTTACACAAACCAAACTGCTACTGTAGCTGGGAAGTCAACATTTCGTATTGTACTATCGGAAAGTACTCAGGCATTGGATGAAGTTGTAGTTGTAGGATATGGAACTGTCAAGAAAAGTGATGTAACAGGTGCAGTTTCATCTATTAATTCAGACCAGCTAAAAGAAAGGTCAAACACCAATGCAATGCAATCATTGGCTGGACAAGTTGCTGGTGTTCAGATCCAACAAACACAAGGTGCGCCAGGCACAGCACCAACAATTAAAATACGTGGTACTTCAACCATTACTGCTGGAACATCCCCATTATATGTGATTGACGGTTATCCCATGGAAGGCGTTGATATGGGAAATATTAATCCACAAGATATTGAATCAATAGAAGTTCTTAAAGATGCCTCATCAACAGCAATTTATGGGTCCAGAGGATCAAATGGAGTTGTTTTGGTGACAACCAAGAGTGGTAAAGCCGGTAAAACAAAAGTAGATATAACTTACGAAAAAGGTTTTCAACAACTTGTTCGTAAAGTTGATATGATGGATAGTCAGGAGTTTATTCAATATTATATCGATGCACATAATAATGCCTGGATTGCTAAAGGTGGAAAGGCAAGTGATTCAAATGATGTAAGACCTCAAAGTTATCAGATTCCTTCTGAATTTATCAGTGATCCACAAAAATTTGCTACAACTGACTGGCAGGATGTCCTTTTCAGAACAGCACCAAATGATAATGTTCAACTATCAATAAGCGGAGGTACCGATAAAACTAAATTCCTGATCTCAGGAGCTTTTATTAATCAAAACGGTATAGTAGATAATTCAAAGTATAAACGTAGTTCTGTAAGAACAAACATTACTCATCAAATATCACCATCTCTCAAGGTAGGAGCTAATATTGCACTTATTAAAATTGACAGTAAAGAATATGGTACAGAAGGCAAAACAGGTGCTGTCAGCCTCGCATTGCAAAATGATCCAATTTTTCCAGTTTATAACGAAAATGGAAACCTCGGGTTTAGGGATCCTAAATCTGAATGGTACAGATTTGTTCCTTACGGCTTGCAACTCTGGCACCCATACTCACTAACTAGAGAAATAGACAAATTGAATCAAAAGTATAATGTGACATTTGCATCTTATGCAGAATATAACTTTCTGAAAGATTTTACTTTCAAAACAAGTTTGGATGCATCATTCAATAACAGCCATTATACAGAATATCAAAATGCAGGTCAAAAATACGGATATTCTGCATGGAATCCGGCACAAGGAATCGACAATTCATACTATACATTTAATTGGCTGACTGAAAACATATTATCCTATAATAAAATTTTTAACGAACATAGTATTAACGCATTAGTTGGTTATTCTACACAGAAAAACAGTTATCAGGAAAGTTTGATTACATCAAATAGTTTTCCGAATGACATGGTACACACCTTGAATGCGGGAAAACCGGTTTCTGCCTCATCAAATGCATCAAATTGGAGCATGATTTCATATATCGGACGAGTTAATTATTCATACCAAAATGAATATTTATTAACAACGACTATTCGTAGAGATGGATGTTCAAGATTTGGTAATAATACTAAATGGGGATATTTTCCGTCAGCATCGTTTGCATGGAAAGCATCAGAAGAAGAGTTTTTCAAAAATATCTCATGGATAACCAGTTTGAAATTAAGAGCAAGTTACGGTATGACAGGTAATAATTTAATCCCCAACTATGGAGCGATTGGTCAATTACAACAAACACAGTACGCTTGGGGAAGCACAGTAGATCAAGGTTTATATCCATCTAATATTTCAAATTCGGATTTAAAATGGGAAAAAACCGGTCAGTTTGATTTGGGATTAAATTTAGGCATGCTTTCAAACAGAATTTATGTCGAGGCCGATTATTATAATTCAACTACAAAAGATGTACTTTTAAATATACCTGTACCAGTGCTAACAGGTTATACAGAACAACTTACAAACATCGGTAAAGTTAGAAATACTGGCTTTGAATTTTTAATCACTTCAAAAAATCTCGTTGGAGCATTTAAATGGGATACAAAATTCAATATATCATTCAATAAAAATAAAGTATTGAAACTTGGGCCAAACAATGCTCCTATTTATATCAATAACTGGGGCACAACTAAAACCGAAGTTGGTCAACCTGTGGCAAATTATTATGGATATGTTTTTGACGGAGTATTTATGAATCAAAGTGAAATTGATAATTATCCACATGTTTCATCAACGACTCCAGGAGATCCAAAAGTTAAGGATGTAAACGGAGATCAAGTTATTGACGAGAAAGACCGCACAATCATTGGAAATGCTCAACCTGATTACACATTAGGTTTAATCAACACTTTCACCTATAAACACTTCGACTTGAACATTGTACTTCAGGCTTCAATGGGTAACGAAATATTAAATAGTCAAACAAGGTATTCAAAATATTATAATGGAAACAGAAATGGTTATAAATCTATTGTAAATTATTGGAAATCAGAAGATGAACCTGGTGATGGTAAAACATTTAAACCAAACATCAGCTACCCGGGATTACAAACCCAATTTTCTAGTTTTTGGGTTGAAGATGGATCATACCTTCGAATATCAAATGTGCGTTTAGGATATAATTTTTCATCAGTATTCATGAAAAAGTTACCTATTGAGTCTGCCAGACTCTATGTGAACGTTGACAACCTGTATGTTTTTACCAAATATTTGGGTTACGATCCTGAAAACAGCGTGTTTACAGATGCTCTAAATACTGGAAACGATTATGGTGCCTATCCGGTACCAAGGACCATTACTTTTGGTTTAAAACTTAGCTTTTAAATAAAAACCTTAAAATTTCATTAAAATGAAAACAAAAAATATTATTATAGCAATTTTTAGTGGATTTATACTCTCCTCATGTTCTGATGATTTTTTGGATTTAGCGCCAATATCAAACATGAATGTGAAACAGTTCTATAAAACTGAAGCAGATTTTCAACAAGCTGTAAATGCGGCATATCAAACTCTTTATACCCAATATGCACCTGAAAGTGGCGTTTGCTATTGCGGCGAAACAATGTCAGATGAAGCTACTATGTATATGGTTATAGGAAATGTTGCAGATAAATGGGCATTTAAAGATTACAATTTAAAAGCAAACAATACAATTGTCAATACAATTTGGAATGATGGGTTTGTTGCCATGAACAAGGTAAATATAGTAATTGAAAAATTACAATCTTCCAATCTTGAAAGCAATACAAAAAATAGTTTTGAAGCTGAAATGAGATTTCTAAGAGGCCTTTATTACTTCAATATGGTTAGAATGTTTGGTCCTGTACCACTTCTTGATAAAACGGTAACTGTTAGCGATAGTTATAATGTTGTACGTTCACCAGTCAATGAAGTGTATGACTTTATTATTGCAGACCTTAAATTTGCAGAAGCTAATTTACCTGTCAGATCCAAAGCTGCCCGGGTTGGACAAGCTACAAAAGGTGCAGCCGAAGGTATTCTTGGAGAAGTTTATCTAACTTTAGGTGATAAAAATTCTGCAAAAGAGGTTTTAATGAATGTTATTAAATCTCAAGAATACGAATTACTACCAAGCTATGGTTCTCTGTGGGACTTAAAACATGAAAACAGTAAAGAAGCCGTATTCGAAATAAATTTTGTAGCCGGCCCTACAAATCCATCGAGTCCTTATTGGGAATCATTTACCCCGTTTGAAAACTTTGTTTTAACAGGTCAAGGACTCGGTCTTAATCAGGTAACAGATGAGTTATGGAATAGTTATGAAACTAATGACCCAAGACGCGATTTATCTATCTTTGCAGGATATAATGATGCTACCGGAAAATGGATTCCGATTAAATTTGCAAAAAAATGGTACGATGATACCTACATTAGGACAAAAACATATTATTACGAAAACAATTTTATTGTACAGCGTTATGCAGGTATTTTGTTAATGTATGCAGAAGCTTCAGGTGATGCAGAATATCTCAATAAGGTAAGAAGACGTGTAGGACTGCCGGAATTTGGAACACCAGATTATCCAACAGATAAATATCCAACATTAGATTTAGCTATTGAACACGAGAGAGAAGTTGAATTGGCACTTGAGTTCCATCGTTGGTTTGATTTAAAACGTACCAACCGTGCAATTGATGTACTTTCAGCTTCAAAGGGTAAAACAATAACAACAGATATGCTATTATTACCTATACCTCAATCAGTTATTGATCAAAATCCAAAGATCGTACAAAATAAAAATTACTAATAATGATAATGGGATATCTTTGTATAATACATTGATATCCCTTATTCTCATAAGTAGTTGAAAAATCACTAAATTTACATTTTTATTTGTTGATTGGGAATAAATCTAATAGTAGATATAAGAAGTTTTAATTTTTTATATATGAGTCCCCTCTGATTAACCCCATTTTTCAAAAAGTTGAAAAATGTACATTTTGGGGATTTTTATACGTTATTATTTTAGCGACAAATGCAAATACAATAATTTGCATATCGCAAGATATATTTGCTATATTATTGGAC
>JAJFVH010000175.1 GCA_021371875.1 Bacteroidales bacterium | reverse complement strand
AGGGGGGATTGTTTCATTATCCACCAGTTGCGCTTCGCTTACTGGGGGTTATGCATATTTAGCCCCGTCGGGGCAAAGAGTTTAAATACATAACAATCAACTAAATGGCTGATTATTATCAAATTTATTAGGGTGCTGAGTGGTTACGATTATTTTACACTCTCCCTCCTTACAAATTCAATTAAATCGGGAAAAAACGAATGAAAACGCTTTTCTATTTCATCTGAATTTTCCATTAAAAATTGTATGGTTTTATCCGGCTCTATGGCTGATGATTTATAGTTTGCCATGATTTGAAGCGAATTTTTCAATCCATCAATCGATGCGTATTTCTTTAAGCGGTTGCTGCTGATAAAATGAAAGATGAAACCTTTAACCTTGACAGGTAAATATTTATAATTTACCCCCACGAAAAAATAAAACCAAAATGCAAATACATCCAAGGATTCCGAAGAATACGAGGAAAAATTGATGGCTAAAAAATAGTCGAAGTACATATCGGTAATGACTCCTGAATATCTCCCAAAGCTTGGCCGGATAAAATTCACGGTTTCGCGCACAACAGGATGCGAATCGGTAAATTCATCGATTTTACGATGTAAAACTATGCCATGACGAATTTTCGGAGGATATTCATTTAACTGGCTTCCTTTTACAAAGTCGCCAATAAAATTTCCGATTTTTACCTGAGGATCGTTTCCCGACAGCAATATATGGGCAAGATAGTTCAAAATTATAGTTGAATTTGGCAGCACAAAAGTAACAAAATTATCATCACACCGGATAATCATATAAAAAACAAGGCTACCTGTGAGTGATAGCCTTGTTTTTAATTTATATTTTTGACCGGAAACAGATTTATTCTTTTAACGTCTTATTCACGACGATCGCAAATCCCGTTTTTGTTGGTATCAATGTAGTTTGGCCCTTTGTAATTTTGTGCATTTCCGTTTCTATAATACCCATTCCCCTTTTTGTTTCCTCTTTGCAAACTGTTTGCCCGGCCACTTCCATCTCTCAAACCTGTTCCGTTTCCATAAGTACATGTTTTGTTTTCATAATTATCACAAACATTATTGTTGTTTTTGTCCACATAACATGATTTTTTGATTACCGATTTTGCCGATCCGCCGGCTTTGGTCGTTTGAGCCGGCAGCGTTCCAACCATGGCAATTAAGGCAAATGCCATAAATAATACTTTTGTTTTCATTGCAAATAATTTTTTTAATTGTTAATTTTTATTACTTATTGATTTCGAAATCCATTTCCATTTCTGCGATGCCGCATTCCCTGTCCATCACATGATTTGTTTTTAAAAAGCGGACTAAATACTTCTTCCAGTTGTTCAATCTGTTCAGCGGTACAAACGCGCTTTATTTTGATATAATAAGCATTTGTTTCTTTTTTCAGTTCAGCATGCATCTGTCCTGTTTCCACAGCCAGTTGATCGAGACGCACTATATCAGAATCCGTTTTTTTGAGTTCGGTATAAATTTCATTTTTCAAAGAATCAATTTTGCTTATAATTTCGTTGGCTCTGGGTTGAAATGCGTGGTTTGCTTCTCTAAATGCATCCATTTGGTCATTATCGAATCCCAAGGTATGCCGGAAGTACCTGCCGTTTAATCTGTTTTCGGTTTCGGCATCAACAACAATTGCTTCTTTATCAATATTATCCTCATAATTGTGGTAAACAATTGTAGCTATGGTGCTTACATTAAACAAAACCAACAATGCCACAAGCCATTGAAGTGTTTTAATTTTATTCATAATTTTCGGCATTATAGTATACAAAATTCTCAATTTCACTATCATTTATATGAATTGCAGTCTGATTTTCAGAATTATTACTGTAAAATCCGCCCAACTCAATTCCCATAAAAACAACTACACCTATACTTGCAGCTACCGCAAAACTTTGCCATAGATTAACCCTTCGCGCAACCGGAGCTTCAATTCGGGCTATTATCCCAGTGGATAAGAAAGGATTTGGCTCTATTTGCTTTTCCTTGTTTATAACTTCGTTTATGTAATCGTCAGCTTTCATTTTATTTAGCGTGTTTATAATTAGACTATTTTTATTTTAATTTCCTACTATTTTCTTCAGTTTTTTCTGCAAATTTATTTTTGCCCGTTGTAAATGTTGTTCTACAGCTCCCTCCGTTATTTTCATAATACCAGCAATTTCTCTTTGCGATAGATCATCGTATTTACTCAACACAAAAACTGTACGCTGTTTATCAGGTAGCGAATCAATTGCTTTTCTGATTTTCGCTTCACGTTCTTTTTCGATCAGTTTTTGTTCCGGATTTTTTTCGTTGTCAATTTTATCAAATATACTTTGAAATAAATTCCCTGTAAACTCTACTAAGTTACGACGATTGGCTTTATTGACATGATTTACACAGGTATTTACCGAAACACGATATAGCCAGGTTGTGAATTCGGCGTCGCCTTTAAATGTATTTAGCGATTGAAAAATCTTGATAAAAACCTCCTGCGTTAAATCTTCGGCATCTTCTTTTACATGCACAAAACCTACAGCAGTGCGAAATACCAATGCCTGGTATTTGTCGACTAATAAACGGAAACCGCTATGATCCCCAGCTTTTATTTTATCAATAATTTCTAAATCTGACATTTTTTGTCTTTTAGATTATTAGACAGTTTTAATGTGTATTTCCTATTGTTTAAAATGACATTTCACTGTAAAAAGTTTAAACCAGGAACGATAAGAATAAGCCAACAAATTTATTCTCAACTATTTTCATACACAATAATTCTACTTTGACAGATTGATTATATGTCGTCCCTCCGGGACTTTAAGGGTTATTTGTCTCCCTGTTTTTACCAATATGCTCGTGCCCACGTCACTTTTTTAACCTCGTAGAGCTTTGATATTGGTAAAAAATAAGTATAATCCCTACATACAAAGTCCCGTAGGGACGTGATATATCTATCAATTTCTAATCTGTCAAAGTAGAAATAATTTTTATAAATATTCAATTGGGAACATGTTGTTCCGTTGCAATGGTTGGAATAAGTACGATTAACAATGTTGGGGGCGTTTGAGTCCAGTTTTTTTTAAATCACAAAAACAATTTCGGGTGTTTTGCCGTTGTAAAGCAAAAAAATCACTCACACCTCCTATCCCGGAAATCATAAACAGACTTTCCTGCAATCTATAATACTGTATTTCCGTTTGTTGCAGGTTTTTATCAATCTTATGTTAAAGTTACCAACGGATGAAATTAATATTACAGGCTGCATTTGACTAACAAAAATGAAACGTCGAATATCAAAATTACAAAATAAAACAAGTATAAACATTATATTAAAATATGAATTTAACAGAAAAACTCAACTGGCGGTATGCCAGTAAAATGATGAATGCCACGCCAATCGACAATCAGAAACTTGAAAATATTTTGGAGGCTATTCGTTTAGCTCCCACATCATTCGGATTACAACCATTTACGGTATTTATTGTAAAAAACCAGGAAACAAAAGAAGCCATTTTCAACGCTGCGGCCCCGGGGCAACCTCAAATACCGACATGTTCGCATCTCTTGATTTTTGCGGCTTACCGGAAAATTACAGCGCAAATTTTAGACGATTATTTCGAATTGATAAACAAAACACGCGAATTACCCCAGGAAAAGTTAGAAGCCTTTCATGATCATATAAATGGTCTGGTTACAAAAAGCGATGAAACAAATTTTGTCTGGGCTTCGCATCAGGCATATATTGCGCTTGGCTTCGGGCTGGTTGCCGCCGCCAACGAAGCGGTCGATTCTGTGCCTATCGAGGGTTTTAACCACGCAATACTCGATAAACTTCTCAAACTCGAAGAACAAAACCTGGGTTCGGTTTGCCTGTTGGCTTTAGGAAACAGGGATGAAGAAAAAGATTACAACGCCAAACTGCCCAAAGTTCGGAAACCGAAAGAAAAATTGTTTGTAGAACTACCATAATTATACTTTTTTCATAAAAATGTAAACCCGGACCGTCCAGTGACGATCCGGGTTTTTTGCACATAAAGCTTTACAAAGCAGATGGTTGCATGTAAATATAGAAAATATTGATTTATCTATTTGAAAAAACTATTGAAAATTTCATACAAAATATAGCATAAATGAATGATTATTCGTTTATATTTGCAGCATGAGAACAAAAGACGAAGAAAAAATACCACGCATTTATCACGCAGCCATTAAAATAATCAACAGCGATGGTTTCGAGGGTTGTTCTATGTCAAAAATTGCCCTTGAGGCAAATGTTTCGCCGGCAACTATTTATTTGTACTTCGAAAACAAGGAAGACATGATAAAGAAATTGTTTATACATGTAAAAGAAAGAATGGGACATTCGTATTTTAAAGACAACATGGATATTTCCGTTTCAAAAGGAACTTTCAGAAGTATCTGGCTCAATCATTACCAATACATTATGGAGAATATTGATGAATATGTTTTTATCGAGAATTTCAGCAACTCTCCGCAAATAAGCCACATAGAGAAACAATATACCATAGATTTTTGCCCGGTATCCGAATCGCTTTACGACCGTTCGAAAAAAGCAAAACTTATACAAAACCTGGACAACGATATTATTTACAGTTTGTTTTTTGCCCCGTTGAGTTACCTGGTAAAGAAATCGAAAGCCAATAAAACAACTGTATCAACAAACGAACTGATGCAGATTTTTGAAGCTTCATGGAGAGCCATCAGTCTTTAATATTAAAAAATTTTTAATCTAAAATAAACAATCATTCATTTAAAAACCTTATTCAATAAATTAAAAAAACAAACAAAATTATGAATTTAATAGAACAACTCAACTGGCGATATGCCACCAAACGCATGAACGGAACAAAAATTCCGCAAGAAAAAATAGACAGGATTCTTGAAGCAATCCGGTTGGCGCCCACATCTTTCGGGCTGCAGGCTTTTAAGGTAATTGATATTACGGATTCTGCTTTACGCGAAAAAATCTTTAACGAAGCTTGCCAACAGCCGCAAATAAAAGAAAGCTCGAATATTTTGGTTTTTGCCGCGAACAAAAAAGTAACTGCCGAAATGGTTGATAATTACATGAATCTGATTGCAGTGACCCGCGAAATCCCCGTTGATGCTTTGAGCGAATTCAGTGCAGCTTTCGATAGTATTGTTGCAGGCAGCGAAGAACAGAATCTTGCATGGACTGCCCGCCAGGCCTATATCGCTTTTGGCGTCGGACTGGTAGCTGCTGCCGAGGAAGAAGTGGACGCAACACCTATGGAAGGCTTCGACCCTGCTGCATTGGACAAAATACTCGGCCTGGGAGAACAAAATTTAGCTTCGGTAACTATTCTGGCACTGGGTTATCGCGACGAATTGGCCGATTATCTCGCTTCAGCCAGGAAAGTTCGCAAAAGCGCCCGGGATTTGTTTGTAAAACTCTGATCAACTCTATATAAACCCAAGGCCGGCATTACTTTGAAAAAATAAGTAAGCCGGTCTTTTTTTTTATGTGTTGTTGTAAACAACAAGCGAAGCCCGCTCAACAACCTACAACCGATTTTACCGGTATATACAAAGCTTATCAGGACACGCAAATAGTAAAACTACTGAGATATACACACATATTACCACCAAAGGATTTGACCAAATTGTAAGTCCATTAGACAAATTAAAAATTAAATAAAAAACCCGCTGTTAATGTGAAAAATTGTTTTTATCTTTGAAGCATTAATTTATATGGGCTGTAATTATGAAAGCCTCCAAAATTATCCACCGGAATGAAACACGCATTCGTGTTGACTTTCCATATAATCAGGAGTTGGTTTCAAAACTGAAACAAATTCCGGATGCCCGATGGAGTAAAACCATGAGTGCATGGCATATTCCATATACCAAAGAGGCGTTTGGGCATCTGAAGGAGATGTTTCCGGAAGTGGAATATGAAAAATCAATACCAGTTGAGAAGCCAATAATAAAAAATGCTTTGATAAAGGCTTCTAAATCAACTGAATTGTCGCCATTAAATGAGCAAACGGAAAGAATAGAATTACAGAAAACAAATCTCGTTTCAAAGAATCAAAAAGTAATTAAGCAGCTGGCACACGAAATAGGGACAACAATTACAACTGAAAAAACTATTGAAGTAAGCATTGCTGTAACATCAAAACGCATATTTGTAAAGTTACCTAAAAATGACACCGACACACAATTTTTAAGTTCGTTCAGGTACGTGCATTGGGATAATAATAACCATCAATGGATAATACCCAACTACGGAAAAAATCTGGATTTGCTGAAATCGTATTTTCAGAACAGAACAGTTGCTCTAAGCCTACAGCACGACGAAAAAATAATCCAGGCAAAAACAGCCGAGGCAGGCACAGTAAAAACGCTAAATATTCAAAATCGAATACTGAGGATTTATTTTAGTTATAACCGCACATTGATAGACGCTATAAAAACATTGCCTTTGTGCCGTTGGAATAGTTCGGAAAATTGCTGGACGCTACCTTACAACGAACAAAACATGGAGAAATTACACGAAATAGCGAAAACTCAGGGCTTGAAGTATGTGTATGAAGTGATTTCGAAAACCGAAGGAACACCACGCTTACCAAAACATGCCAACTATTTGCGTTGCCCGAAGGAATATACCGAAAAGCTGAAAGAATTGCGCTATAGTATGAATACGCAAAATGTTTATACTGATTTATTTGAGGAGTTTTTAAATTATTATCAGTACAAAGCTGCACAAGAGATAACCGAAGAAGAAATAATTGCTTTTCTGCGTTATTTAGTAAACGAGCGAAAAATTTCAACATCCTATCAAAATCAAAGCATTAACTCAATCAAATTTTATTACGAACGAGTATTAGGTGCTAAACGCAAAATTTATTTGATTGAAAGACCACGTAAAGAGAATTATTTGCCCGAAGTGTTGAGTGAAGAAGAGATTGCATCTATATTGAAAGCAATTTCAAATTTGAAGCATAAAGCACTAATAATGACCATATATTCGGGTGGGCTACGTATAAGCGAACTTATCAATTTAAAAATAAAGGTTTAATCGTTAATCGTGTGAAACAAGGATAAATTAGCTACTTTTGTTTTTAGAATAATGATAAGAATTATGGAAGAAAGCAGTTATAAATTGTACGAACGTTTACTACGTTTGGGAGCAGAGTGGCAAGTCATCGATA
>JAJFVH010000158.1 GCA_021371875.1 Bacteroidales bacterium | reverse complement strand
ACTCCGACGAAAAAAACATTAACGATGGCATGTTTACCATGAACGTTGCCAACGGCTGTTATAGCGGCGGCGGACTGAAACAAACCCCCAACGCTCTCCCTTACGACGGGTTGCTCGATGTGATGATGGCTAAAAAACCTGTTTTCTTCGATATCATCGGCGCCCTTGCTTACCTTTTCAGGGGAAAACTGCTCGAACATCCCCTTATCGTATCGTTCCAAACCAAAGAATTGCTCGTACAATGCGATAAAAAAGCCTTGATGGAAGCCGATGGCATTATTGTAAACGGCTCGTCCCCTTTTAAAATCAGCATTCTTCCGGCGGCAATACAAATGATTATCCCCTAAAGCAAACAGTACTACATAAAAAGTTCCGTATAGTTTATTCCCTATACGGAACTTTTTAATCGGATAATTAGGGCTTATGACCCCTCCGCTACGCTCGTACCCGACTACTCAGATTTATTGATAGATATGGTATGGTTTACAAAACAGCGCCAGCGGGGGGAACCTTTATCAATGGCATAACAGTAGTTATGTTGCTAACGTTACAATATTCAAATCAAATAATAAAATTCTACGCAGCACTGACCAACTTTGAAATTTTGATCATTTCTTCCCAAGCATTGTTTAAGGCTGGCTCATCATAAGTCGTATATTCATGTACATCTTTTTCATAGTTATAAACCCCAATCTTAATTGAATTTAATGGGCATTTAAACTTGTCACTATAAAAACGTTGTAATAAAGGAAATCTTAGTTCGTTTTGCCATATTTTATCTTGTCTCAACATTAGGGTTATTGCATAACCATCACTGGTTTTATCTATCCGATATATTTCACCCGACAGATGGTTATTATATTCAATATCCATGTTTAATCTGCCTTGTACTTTTTCCGGCAAAAATTTTAATTGAGTATAGTTTTTATCATAAGCTATTAATTTTCCTGTAAGATTTTCTATTCTATCTCTATTCCTCTTGTTGTTTGCAAAAGTCAAACATTGCCCTTGGAAATATTTAATAGCTTTTTCTAAACTATTATTTTCCTTGTGATAGACTGAAATTGCTCTATCCCAACATTTAGTCATATTTTTTCCTCCAGGATAACTTTCGGAAAGTAAGACTTTCGCACTGCTTGGATTAGTTCTAACCAGCTCCAAATTTTTGTGTTTTATTTTCATTTCATTATCCTTTAGGTGGAAAAGGGTCATTGCCATAACTATCTTTTTGGCGAATTTGTCCGTCTTTTCCATGAATTATTAACTCCGACTGCTCTTTCCGCGCAATCGTGCGGGCAATATTAATTGCTTCTCCTTGGGTTTGGGTAATTCTTGTATTTTTACTATTACCCTCACCTTTTATTGCCCACTTTCCATTAGCAGGCACTACATGTTGATTTTTGCTCATGGCAAACATGTTAAAAGTAAATAGATTAGAAACTTCTTATCGGCGAAGTTATCTGCCGGAGGGTTGTAAATTGAAGTTAAAAGACAAAATAAAACTTGTTAGAATTCAAATTTTATTTATCTTTGAGGCTTCAAATCCAAATTTGAAACTTAAAGATGACTAATTTTTAAGCATTGTCTCCAACCAAAAGACAAATTACAGAAGATAGGAGCTTGGCGGTTTACTATCTTCTTTTTTTATAGTCGTTTCTCTTTTTTTCTGACTATACCATAGACTGTAACTCGTTTATAAGATTTATCACTTTATATATTTCTGAATACGATATCTCGTCTTCAGGATTTTCCTTACTTTTCTCACATAACTTTTCTGCGTTTTGCATCGCCCTGTTTATGTCTCCATGTTGATTTAAATAGCAAAACAAATCAGTACGTTTAAAATAATGTTTTGTTTTTTCATACCCTGGCATATATTTCTGCAATTCTTTGATTAGTTCATCTTGTGTTTGATATTTCTTTGTAGACAAACTTGGTAAAAAGTGCAGCAGAAACCAAAATTCGGTACATGGATTAGTTTCGATAAACCAAAGAGTTAATTTCTTAGTTTTTCTAATTCGATTTGTGTCATCCAAAAGTCGTTTTTTATACCTTTTATACTTCTTCAATTCTGTTTGATTCTGAATAATCTTATCCATATCGATTAAACAAACAACATAATCATATTCTTCTAGAACGAATTTTTCTGCAAGATTTACTATGTCTTCAATATCAGAATGACTGGGAAATGCAGGTTCAATTTTAATCTTGAATCGTCGATAAGCTTTTAATGATTCAAAATAGAATTTTTCAGTAATTCCTTCGCCAATTAATGCTATACTTTTTCTTACTTTTCCTCGCATAGGTTATTATCTTTTAAATAAATACTACCGAAAAAAGGTAAATCTACCAACTTTCCTTGTCTATATGCATTATATGGCGATAGGTTTTTGTGTAAGCCAAAAGAAGATAACCTTTCCAAAAGAGTTTGTCCAACAGAATCTTTGTAGGTAAACCAAACCACATCACGTCGTATAAAACTTTCATTCAGTAGATTGATGTCGTGCGTAGTCATAATTAGTTGAGAAGTTTTTTCACTATTTGCTAGGAATACCTGAATAAAGTAAGAAAGCAATTCATAATGTAAACTTGTTTCAACTTCGTCGATTGTTATGACTCGATTATCTTCAAGCAACTGTTTTAATATTACGGACATTCCCATAAAACGAATAGTCCCTCTTGATTCAAGTTCTTCAGGCAAATCAAAGTCTCCATTATCAGTGTGATGTTTAAACTGTAGAGAAAAATTATTAATCTTCCCTTTTTGTATTATATCTTGCTTGGCATTATCAGGGATATTCTCTGAAGATTGAATTGCTCGTTCTAATTCAGGAGTAATCATTTCTTCTTCCTTTTCGAGTTTCAGATCACAAATATTAAAATCAGAGGCCCTTAAAATATTCTTAAGGAAATTCTTAAGATTACCATCTTTGTCTTTATCTAAATTCCTTTTAATGTAAGATGACAAAGACATAACTGGCTCTAGTACATCATTAATGTGTTTTGTAAAGAAATCATAAACGATATTTAATTTTGTTCGTTCTACATTCGACTTTCCAAAAGCAGCTAAGACACTACTATTATTAAACGTGTTTCCAGAAAGTATCTTTTTACTGTCTTTTGAAAGTTTAAGTTCTTTTCCGAATTTAATGTCGCTTTTATCTGTGTCTGGATTATAATTACGAACGTAAAGTTTAGCCGGTCTGATTCCAGAATAACACTCTAAAATTTCCTCATAAATCTGTTTGTTATCCAATTTAACTTTTAATACATATCGTTCTTTTTCCAGATAAAAGGTTAAAACAAATTCTGTTGGCTCATTTCTGGAATTATCATCAAGTAAAAAAGGAATAAACTCAATTTCTTTAGTTTTATCCTCTGGAGCTTTAATCATTAAATCTCTAATAAATGACAATGCAGCCAATATATTCGTTTTCCCCGAAGCATTAGCTCCATAAATTAAAGCCATCTTCAATAAACGCACACCTTCTTTTACTTCTACCGTATATTCATCCCTCATAAGAGCATCGGCAGTCGGTTTAAAACTCAGAACTTGTTCGGTTTTTATAGAAAGAAAGTTTTTAATGCGGAATTCAGCTATCATAATAGTATGTTTTTAATTGTAGTTTTTAAAATCGGTACAAATGTACGTAAAAAAATGGAATAAACAAGTTTTATTTCAATTATTTGTAATAAAACTACGAAAAACGCAAATATAAACCAAATAAAGCATATTTATTTGGTTTTCGATTACCCTTTAGAAGGGGAGCTCTCCTCTTTCGGAGTAGGCAACTATTCTTTGGGAGAAGAGCACTACTCTTGAAGAGTAGCTACCTATTCAATTGGAGTAGTCAGCTACTCCAAAGGAGAAGACGACTGCTCGGTTGGAGAAGCTGTCTACTCCGGAGGAGGCAAGTTCGGCGCCTTCGGAGTAGACAAAGGCTATGAATGAACAGAGCTTCTGAAAAACATAGAGCCGGAGATTGATATCTTACGGCTCTATTCACACTAACATTACACTGTCTGTTTTATTTTTTCTTCTTCTTATTTTGCAGTTCCAGCTTTACTTCCTCTGCTGGCAAAATACTGTTTCAGATCATCGTAAATAGCTTTTGCACCCGGCAGGTTAACCGAAGCGGCTTGCTGCACACTTCCGTAGTAATACAAAGCTGCTCCGTAAGCCTCGCTGCGTGCTGCCAGCTTAGTGTCGTCGAAGTAGTTGTATAACTGATTAATCAATGTAGTTATAGCCGGATGACCATCACCATCTTTAACGTCGGTTTCAAACTCTGAAACATTTAAATAACCTGGAACAAACTCAGGGTTTGTTCGGGTATATTGAAGTACTTTAGTCACAAAATTAAACCCACTGTCTCCTACTTTCACTACCGAAGCACGTTCGTCGGCTGTAAGTATTACTGAATAAGGTTTAATCAGTGCAATTGCTTCTGCAATTTTCTCATTTACCTGCGTCAGTACTTCTGCAGGAATATTTGATACATGTTTATTATCCATTTGAATTATATTTTTTTTGTAAAACATTTAAACAGATAACGGACTTACACTTCGTCCGTTATTTTTCAGACTCAGATTAAATTCACCCCGTTCGCTGCTGTCTGAAAGCATCGGATGCAGAAAACGGGGAAACCTGTCCAGGAGAAGGGGAAAAGAATAACTTCCCCGTACATACGGGGAACAGTGGAGGAATCGGCATACAACCGAAACGGGAATTACCTTACTATGTAAACAATAAATTCGCGGCATACGGGCTAAAGCGTATAAGGAATAGTAAGTTAACTGGAAAAACAATATACAAAAATACAACACTATATTACAGTAAAAAACCGATATTTTTATGTTTTGCAACATGTTAATTCTACTTTTACCGATTAAAATCAGTAAAATTGTGCGTTTCTTTTTTCGGTTTATTTTCAAGACT
>JAJFVH010000137.1 GCA_021371875.1 Bacteroidales bacterium | reverse complement strand
AAACTAATGCAAAGGCCGAAAGATTAAATGGTAAAATTAATAGATTCGTCTCTAATAATTATGGCATAAAAGACAAAGACTTTGCATTGTATAGAATAGCAAACTATTTTTCATAGCACCTCAAAAAAAGAAATAACCGATAGGAAACTAAGAATGGCCATTCGCAACGAAAAGCACTTTATTGACCTTTTTCCACTAATTGTCTAAGTGTAACCGTAAAGTCCATCACTTCTTCTTCGGTGGTATCGAACGAACACATCCAGCGGAGTTCCTTGGTTTTTTCGTCCCAAACATAGAAACGGTATTTGTTTTGTAAAGCTTCGATGGCGTGAGTTGGAATGATGGCAAAAACAGCATTGGCATCAACGCTCCGGGTTACTTTAACGCCTGGAATCTGGCTGACTTCGGTAGCCAGTAACTGAGCCATGCGGTTGGAATGGAGCGCCATCCTTTTCCATAAATCGTTGGTGAGCAGAGCTATAAATTGTGCGGCAATAAAGCGGTTTTTAGAGAAGAGTTGTGCAGTTTGTTTTTGAAAGTAAGGCGCATTTTTTTTTAATTTATCGTTGAAAATCAAAACGGCTTCGCCGATCATCAGCCCGTTTTTTGTGCCGCCAAAGCTCATAATATCAACTCCGCAATCAACGGTTGCTTCTTTCAGGCTAACACCCAGCGATGCCACGGCATTCGAAATACGAGCTCCGTCCAAATGAACGTATAAACCATTTTCGTGGGCAAAGCGGCAGAGTGTATTCAGTTCGTCGATGGAGTAAACCGTGCCAAGTTCGGTGCTTTGGCTGATTGAAATTACTTTAGGTTGCGTATTGTGAACATTCCCAACCCGATTTAATAAAGGTTTGATTAATTCCGGAGTCAGTTTTCCGTCGGGGGTGGGTAAGGTAAGGAGCGAACTGCCTATATTTTGAGTGGGTGCACCACATTCGTCGGAGTTTATATGGGCGGTTTCGGCACAAATTACAGCCTGAAATGGCAATGTGCAACATTTGAGGCTTACGATATTAGCGCCGGTACCATTAAAAGCATAAAGCACTTTCACATTTCCGAACAAGTTTTCGAAGAGTTCAAGCGCTTTTGCGGTATAAAAATCATCGCCATAGGATATCTCATGTTGTGTGTTGGCATGTTGTATAGCATCAAGTATCTCGGGATGAATACCTGAATAATTGTCGCTTGCGAAACTTTTCATTAATTTAATATTTTTGTAATCAGCTAATTAATCGACTGACTAATTAATTTAGAATTTGAATTTATCAAAGAAGCTTTTGGGTTTCGATTCTTCTGTTTCTTCAGGTTTTGTAGTGTCTTGTTCCTGTTCCAGGTTTCTTGCTTCGCGTTGCGGAGTTTCGCCTTGTTCGCGTTTTATAAAATTAACAACATCTTCAAGACCTTCGATGAATTTGTCGAAATCTTCTTTATAGAGGAATATTTTGTGTTTTTCGTAAGTAACCTGTGCCTCTTCATCAAATCCAACCACTTTCTTTTTACTTTCGGTTATAGCCAAAAATAAATCATCATTTCTGCTTTTTTTTACATCTAAATAATAAATTCGTTTTCCGGCTTTAATGGCTTTTGAATAAATTATTTCGTTGTCCTTTTTCTCAATCTCAATTTTTCTTTTCTCTATATCCATAAGGCTTTTACTTTTTTATAAGCAATTAAAAATTAAACGATTAATAAAAATAATAGATTATTAATATCGTTGAGTCCTCAAATTTCAGTATTTTTTTTGAATCTATCAAACAAACGGAGCTTTTTTTACATTTTGTTGTTAAGATATTCATTGAAAACAAGAATTTAATTCAAAAGTGTTGCTTTTACTTTTTTAGCCTTAAATTTTATTACAAATAAAATAAAAAAATGTACCTTTGTACCGAAATTTGAAAAAAGCGTTCTAAAATTTTATGATTAATCGAGTCTTATTACGAATTAAGATTGTACAAATCTTGTATTCATTTTACAAGGGTGAAGGAAAATCTATTCCTGTAGCCGAAAAGGAGTTGTTTCACAGCATCGAAAGAACTTACGATTTGTATTTTCATTTATTGCAGTTGTCCATCGAAATTACGCAATATGCTGCTTCCCGCATAGAAACAAAACGAAACAAATTCCGTCCCACCGAAGAAGATTTAAATCCCAATACACGTTTTGTTGATAACAAATTCATTAAGCAATTGTCTGAAAATATTCAGTTTAATGAATATCTTGCAAAACAAAAATTGTCGTGGGTAAATCATCCCGATATCATCAAGGAATTGTTTGATGAGATTGTAGCAACTGATTTTTATGCGGAATATATGAATGCATCGACAGTTGATTATGCGGTGGATAAAGA
This sequence comes from Bacteroidales bacterium, assembly GCA_021371875.1. Classification (GTDB taxonomy): domain Bacteria; phylum Bacteroidota; class Bacteroidia; order Bacteroidales; family Paludibacteraceae; genus Paludibacter. Next base: position 31,443 of record JAJFVH010000137.1, on the reverse strand, counting down.
TATATGGCGTAAGATTTATAAAAAGATTATTCTTCAGAACGAGGAACTTGACAGTTCAATCGAAGATCAAAGTATTTACTGGGTTGATGATATCGAAATTGTTGTCAGTTTTATTATTAAAACCATCAAGCGATTCGATAAAAATAATGCTGAAAAGCAGCTTCTTTTACCTATGTTTAAGGACGAAGAAGATGCCGAATTTGCCCGTAAACTTTTACGTGGCGTGTTGACAAACGGAAACCAATATCGTCAGATGATTGACGAGAATGCCAAAAACTGGGAACTCGACCGTATTGCCTATATGGATATTTTGATCATGGAAGTAGCTTTGTCCGAGTTGATGGACTTCCCGACTATTCCTGTAAATGTTACATTGAACGAATATATCGAAATAGCCAAAAATTACAGTACCGAAAAAAGTGGAACATTTATCAACGGCGTACTCGATAATATTGTCGGGCAGCTTAAAAAGGACAATAAACTGATAAAAGTGGTGATGTTTAGTGAAAACAAAAAATAATTGTTTAAATCAACATTAAAATGTATTTGTACATAACTGAATGTATGGTAATAACGTATTAATTTCCTATATTTGCAAACATAAAACATTTAATTTTTAAAAACATGAATTTACTAAGTATTTTATTACAAGCTCCCGCTGCTACAGGTGGAAGTGGTGCGAGCGGTTATTCAGGGATATTAATGATGGTGCTTATTTTCGTGGTATTTTATTTCTTTATGATTCGTCCTCAAACAAAACGTCAGAAAGAAATCAAAAAGCAACGCGAAGCCATGCAACCTGGCGATAAAGTAGTTACTTCAGGCGGAATTTACGGAAAGGTAAAGGAAATAAAAGATACAACCGTGATTGTTGAAATTGCTGAAAACGTGCGTATTAAAGTAGATAAAAACTCCGTTTTTGCAACTGCTGAAGATATCCAAACTCCGACAAAATAATTCGGGTAAAATGGCTGACAACAGCATCATAAGATTACTCAAATATTACATTTTAAAGCTTAAATCATTCCTTTTTTCAAAGGATGCTTTAAGCTTTTTGCTCTTTCTCATCCTTGCTTCGGGCTTTTGGTTTGTCAATGCCCTTGATAAAGAGCGTGAAACTGAAATTGTAATTCCGGTTCGTTTTGCCGGGTTACCTCAAAATATTGCTGTTACAAATAACAGCTCCACAAAAATTACGTTAAAAATTAAAGACCAGGGATTAAATCTTTTTGCTTACACCAGAAAAAATTTTAATGCCATAACTTTCGATTTGGGTCGTATTTTTTATGAAAAAGGAGAAATTATTATTACTCCCGATCAGATAAGAGGAAAAATTGCACGGATCTTACTGCCTTCGACCAATGTGTTAGAAATTAAGCCCGATTCCCTTATAATTCAGTACGAAAAACTTAGCGTCAAAACATTGCCTATCGAATTTGATGCTAAAATTGATCTGGCTCATCAATATGTGTTGAGTGATAAAATCTATCTTTCGCCTTCGGAGATGACGGTTTTTGGTCCAAAGCGTATACTCGATGCGTTGAAAACTATAAAAACAGAGTATGTGGAATTAAATAAACTAAGCGACACGACTTTCCTTAATTGCCGGCTTCGGCCGATTCAATCGGTTAAGTTTGCAGCAACAGAAACCAAAGTGAGTATTTTTGTCGAAATGTTTACCGAAAAGAAAATACAACTTCCTGTCTTAATTTCAAATTGTCCTGAAAATCTGGCTGTAAAAACTTTTCCCGCTTTTGTTAGCGTAACGTTTAATGTCGGGTTGAGTCATTTCAATTCGGTGAGTGAAAAAGATTTGACCGTCATGCTCGATTATAACGACATTGCCAAGGATAGAAAAACAAAACAAAAATTGAAATTTATCAATACGACTGCTTTTATTTCTAATGTAAGAATTGAACCCCAGGAGGTTGAATATATTATCGAGATAAAGTAAGGGACAGTTTTTCTGAATAGTTTCATTTTCAGAAAAATGATGCCCATGATTTGAATTCTTAACAAAGAAGAATATACAAATGAATAAAATTCAGATGGTTGACCTGCGCGGTCAGTACGAGAAAATAAAAAATGAGGTGAATGCCGGGATTCAGGAAGTTCTTGATACAACAACATTTATCAAAGGAGGGAAGGTAAACGATTTTCAACATGACCTGGAAAGATATTTAGATGTTAAACATGTTATTCCCGTAGGAAACGGCACTGATGCTTTACAAATTGCATTAATGGCGCTGGATTTAAAGCCCGGCGACGAAGTGATTACTCCTAGTTTTACGTTTATCGCAACCGCCGAAGTAGTGGCATTGTTGGGTTTAACTCCTGTTTTGGTCGATGTCGATTTCGATACTTTCAATATTGCCGTTGATTCGCTTAAAAAAGCAATAACACCCAAGACCAAAGCCATTGTTCCTGTTCATTTGTTCGGACAAAACGCTGATATGGAGTCGATTATTGAAATTGCCAAAGCAAATAATCTTCACGTGATTGAAGACGCGTGTCAGTCAATAGGTTCAGAATATACTTTTTCGGATGGACGAAAAATGAATTCAGGTTGTATGGGAGAAATTGGCTGCACCTCGTTTTTTCCATCGAAAAACCTAGGCTGTTACGGAGATGGTGGCGCCATTTTTACAAATAATGATGAACTGGCAGCTAAAATGCGTTCAATTGCCAACCATGGTATGGTAGTGCGTTATCATCACGATTTTATTGGTGTGAATTCCCGTTTGGATAGTATACAGGCCGCAGTTCTGGAGGTAAAACTGAAATATTTGCATGAATATATTGCTTCTCGTCAGGCTGCCGCGTTATTTTACGACAAAGCATTTTCGGCATCCGATCAATTAATTATTCCGGCCCGGGATAAAAAATCGACTCATGTTTTTCATCAATATACTTTGAAACTGAAGGGAGTTGATCGTACCGGGTTACAAAAATATCTCGAGAGCAAAGGAATACCAGCCATGATTTATTATCCTGTGCCCTTACATTTGCAAAAAGCATATCAGAATGCACGTTATCAACCGGGAGATTTTCCAGTAGCGGAAAAGTTGTCGGGATGCGTACTTTCATTGCCAATGCATACCGAATTAGCTGAAGATCAGTTGGAATATATAACCCGAAACGTTTTGGAATTTATTGGATAAAACTCACATGAATTACTTTGCACACGAAACAGCCGTAATAGACGAAGGTTGTGAAATAGGAAACGGTACGAAAATATGGCATTTTTCACATATTATGTCTGGTTGCAGCATAGGTGAATGTTGTAATATCGGTCAAAATGTAGTAATTTCGCCTTATGTTAAATTAGGACGTAATGTAAAGATTCAGAATAATGTTTCGGTTTACACGGGGGTGATTTGTGAAGATGATGTATTTCTGGGCCCTTCGATGGTTTTTACCAATGTTATTAATCCCCGCAGTCATGTCAGTCGTAAAAACGAATATGCCAAAACGCTTGTTCGCAAAGGAGCCAGCATAGGTGCAAATGCGACAGTGGTTTGTGGTACCGAAATAGGTGAGTATGCCTTAATCGGAGCAGGAGCAGTTATAACAAAACCGGTTAAACCTTATGCGCTTGTAATCGGTAATCCGGCGCGCCAAACTGGTTGGGTAAGCGAATACGGACATAAATTACATTTTAACGAACAAGGAATCGCTTTTTGTCCCGAGACTAGTCAACAATATCAGTTGAATGAGGGCGAAGTAAAAAGGATTTTATAATAGGAACATTTGAAAATTAACCCAATATTATAAAGATGATTAAATTTGCAGTAATCGGCCAGGGTCATATCGGCAAACGACATGCAGAAATGATTCGCCGCAACCCTGATTCGGAATTGGTGGCAGTTTGTGACGTTTTGTCGAAAAAGGAATTAGGCTTGGATGACATCAAAGAACATTTTTTTACATCAATTGATGACTTGTTGGCTGCGGATATCGATATTGATGTAGTTAACATCTGCACTCCGAACGGTTTTCATGCCGAGTATGCCATCAAAGCTTTGGAAGCCAAAAAACATGTGGTTCTCGAAAAGCCCATAGCCCTGACCAAAGCAGATGCCGAACGCATTCTTTTCAAATCGCTTGCCGTGTCGAAACACGTTTTCAGCGTCATGCAAAACCGCTATTCACCGCCTTCGGTTTGGTTGAAAGAGATTATCGACAATGAGGTTTTAGGCGATATTTATATGGTGAAACTCGATTGCTATTGGAATCGCGATGGCCGTTATTATAAAAAAGGAAACTGGCATGGCGATGTAAAACTCGACGGAGGAACGCTATTCACCCAGTTCTCACACTTTATTGATATTATGTACTGGTTGTTTGGCGATATAACCAATATCCGCGGTAATTTTGCAGATTTTAACCACAAGGATTTGACTGACTTTGAGGATAGTGGTGTTGTAAATTTCGATTTTATTAACGGTGGTATAGGTAGCCTGAATTATTCAACCTCTGTTTGGGATACAAATTTTGAAAGCAGCATAACAATTATCGGTTCGAAAGGAACGGTAAAAGTGGCGGGACAGTATATGAACGAGGTGGTTTATTGCCATGTGAAAGATTATACTATGCCCGAATTGGCGCCTTCAAATCCGCCAAACGACTACGGATTGTATAAAGGCTCGGCACAAAATCATCATTATGTGATTGAAAATGTGATAGATAAACTGAGAGATAAAGGAACAATAACCACCAATGTATTGGAAGGATTGAAAGTGGTTGAAATTATCGAAAGAATTTATGCCGTGCGTGATTTGCAGTGGAAAAAGAAGAAATAATAAAACTGTTATTCTTTAAAGAATACAAGGCGGGAATCTGATGGTTATTTTTATAACTGCAGATTCCCGTCAATCAAATGTAAAAGATGAAAACTAACTTTATACCTTAAAAAACTTTATTTGTTGGGAGTTACCCAAATTTTATTTTCTTTACAAACAATCTTTTCTGTCAAATTTCCCGTTTGAAGCATAAATTCACCAGCTTCAAGTACCCATTTTCCTTTTTCGTTTACATACGCCAGGTTATCGGCTGGTATCATCAGGCTTACAGTTTTTGTTTCGCCAGGGTTCAACGATATTTTTTCGAAAGCTCTCAATCGTCGTATGTCCGGACTAAGTGATGCCATTAAGTCCCGACTGTAAAGCATTACAGCTTCCTTTCCACTTATCGATCCTGTATTTTTGATGTCGACGTTAATCCGGATGGTATCGCCTGAAGTGAACTCTTTTTTATCAATAGTAAAGTCTGAATACTCAAAAGTAGTATAGCTGAGTCCGAATCCGAAAGGATATTGAACCGAAGTTTGTGCACCGTAATCGTAAGCTCCTTCCATTTTACCTTCCATGTTTTGCCCTGGTTTATGATCGTAAGTAATAAGTCCCTGTTCATATTTAGGATAGGTGTAAGGCAAACGGCCGCTTGGATTTACATCTCCGGCAAGAATATCAGCCAATGCATCTGCCCCATAGTTTCCAGGTAAATAAGTCTGCAAAATTGCTTTCGAATCAGGTTCGATCGTGCGGATAATACGTGGTCGGCCTTCGTTTAATACCAGAATAACAGGTTTCCCTGTTTTTTGAAGCGCTTTTGCCAATGACAGTTGATTTTCGGATAAACTCAGTTCGTCCAGATTACCGGGTGTTTCGCAGTAGGTATTTTCGCCTACGCAAAGTACAATATAATCTACTCCCGAAGCAGCAACTATAGCTTTGCTTATTTCAGGCATATTTTCTTCATAATATTGTCCGTTCATTTTATATTCCACTCCTGCAGCATATTTCACGTTGCTTTTGCCAAACTTGTTTTTTAATGCTTCAAGAATGGTGTTGTATTCGGCAGCAAACAATTCGGTTTTTTCTCCTTGCCATGAGTAACTCCAACCGCCATTTAAAGTTCGCATCGAATTGGCGTTTGGTCCGGCCACCAGAATGCGGGCGCCTTGTTTCAATGGTAATATATTGTTTTCGTTTTTAAGTAGCGTGATGGATTCATCTGCGGCAAGTTTGGCTGCTGCTTCATGTGCAGGGCTTCCAAAATCAGGATATTCGTTGACAGTCCAATAGGGATGTTCGAAAAGACCCAGCCTGAATTTAAGCCGCAATACACGGCGTACAGCATCATCTATTCTTTTTTCATCTACTTTTCCTTCGTTTACGAGTTCAATTAGACTTTCACAAAAATCCATACGATAAGGTACCATTACCATATCGATGCCGGTATTGATGGACAGCATGACTGCTTCTTTAAAATTGCCGGCAATATGGTCGCGGAGAAATAAGTTTTCCACATCGTTCCAATCGGTTACCAATACACCATCATAATTCATATCTTTTTTTAACCAGTCGGTAAGTAATCGTTTGTCGGCATGTGTCGAAATATTATTTACAATGCCGGAATTAACCATTATTGACAAAGCGCCTGCTTCGACAGCCTGACGGAAAGGTTCGAAGTGTTTTTCCCTTAAATCACTTTCGGTAATGATGGCGGGTGTACGGTCCTTGCCCGAAACAGGCACGCCATATCCCATAAAATGTTTCAGGCTTACAGCCACATGATTTTTATCCACTTTATTGAAATCATCGCCTTGAAAACCGCGAACAGAAGCAACTCCCATTTTAGCGGCAAGATAAGCATCTTCACCAAATGTTTCCCATAGACGTGGCCAACGGGCGTCGCGACCTAAATCGAGTACGGGAGCAAAACTCCAGGGTAAATTGGAAGCGCGTGCTTCGTAGGCTGAAATACGTGAACCTTCTTCCATTAAAGCGGTATTAAAGGTCGCGGCCATACCTATTTGTTGCGGAAAGAAGGTGGCTCCGACCGTATAAGTGGCGCCATGGATAGCATCGATTCCATAAATTACCGGAATACCCGTTTCCTGAATAGCGGTTTCCTGAATTGTTTTTACAATATATGCCCATGTTTCAGGAGTTTGAGCTTTGTTATTTGTGGTGTTAAGAATAGACCCGGCTTTGAATTGACGCAAAACGGTATCAAGTCTGGCTTTGTCGAACTGAAAAGGTTCTACTGTGTTGCCCATCCCTGCTGATTGACCAATTACATCTATTGTATACTGTGCCATTTGTCCCACTTTTTCTTCAAGCGTCATTTGGAACATAATACTGTCAATACGTTGTTCTGTTGCAGCCTCTTGTTTAGTTAAGGATGTTGATTTGCTGCAACCAACCAGAATAAAAAGGACTATCGGAAATATAATATTATTTAGTTTATTCATTATTCTAATGCTTTTTAATAATTAATGTGTATTGCTTATTTTTGATACACACGTACATAATCAATTTCGTAAGTTGCCGGCAGTTTCGTTTCGTCAATTCCTTGCGAACCACCCCAATTTCCTCCCCAGGCAAGGTTTAGTTTCAGATAAAAAGGAGCGTTGAAAGGCCATGTTTTCTTATCATCTTTCTTATCATTCAAAAATGTAAAATAAGCAATCCCATCCACGAATCCAGTTATTTTATCAGCTGTCCATTCCAAAGCATAAATGTGGAACTCTTTCTCGGCATTTACTATGCTTTTTGTGGCTGTTTTTTCGGTACCTATTGAATGATTGTAGGCCATAGTATGAACTGAAGCCTGTACCACATTCGGGCGATAACCCACATATTCCATAATATCGATTTCACCATCGAGTGGCCAACTTACAAAATTCTTCGGAAGCATCCAGAAAGCAGGCCAGGTTCCTTTTCCTCCCGGAACTTTAAGTCGGGCTTCGAAATAACCATATTGCCAACTGCTAGTGGAATTCATACGGATAGAGATAACTTCTGTTCCTCGTTTTTTGGCAATTATTTTCAACGTCCCGTTAGTAATAACGGCACAGGTATCGGCTCCGCTTACTCCTGCTATGTAATTCTGAATTTCATTGTTACCCCATCCACCTGCGCCGGTTTCATAACTCCATTTGGAACGGTTAGGCATAGCCGGTTTGCCATCGGGGGTTCTGGCGTCATTAAATTCATCTCCCCATATCATATTATAACCGGTAGGAACATAGTTTTCGCCTGCACCGGCTTTTTGTGTAACCGTATATTGTTTACTTATACTGTCCGATTTGAAAGTTAATATTGCTGTCCGTTCTTTATCAGAGTGATTTGCCGATACAGATATTTTCAGACTTGTATCTCCAATGTAGCCTGACCGGGGTGATAATGTACACCAGGTCTGACCGGAGGTGGCAGTCCAGTTTGTGTTTGAAGTTACGATGACGTTTTTCGAACTTTCTTCTGCATCCAGCGTCATAGTCTCAGGTGAAAATTGTATTTTTATTTCAACGGTCGGTATTGGCGGCTCGGGTGTGGCTTTGCAACCTCCCAATAGCAGAAGTGTAATAATAAATAGGTTATACATTTTTTTCATATTTTGAAAGTAGAAGCGGCTACGTTTGTTATAGCCGCTTCTATTAATTTTATTATTCAGAAAAACTAAAATCATCGAAGTAGAATATGCCCGGACCTGTATGTCCTTCGGCTCCAAACTGGATTACGATTTTATCGTAATCTTTTCTGTCGGCTGCACCACTGAAATCAAATTCAAGTTCCAACCATTTGTCTTTCTGTAGATTGCCTTTTACGATTTCAGTTTGAGTCTGCCAAGCATTTCCACCCATGCTGCTGTTTTGCAGTTTAACTGCAAGTTGTGGCAACAACAATTTGTTTGATATCCAGTCACCTGCAACCCCGTTTTCGGTCGTATAATCGTTGTACGAAGGAATATACACTTTCATCCTTATTTTATTTTGTGTTGTTAGGTCGAAAATATAGGTTGGAGCAGTATATGACAGGTTGCTGTAGAATGCCGTCGACTTCTGATAGCGATACACCTTATCCGATTCGTTGATTGGAAGCGGGACAGGATTGTCGGTGATACCGCTTTTTGTTCCCATGTCTTCTTTATTCAAAATGATGGATGAAGCGCCGGTTTCAAAATTTTCAGCAAGAGGAACTGCTTTAGGTTGTTTAATGATTGCAGGTGGTTCAATATTGAGTTCTTCGATGCAATACACAAATACCCAGTCCTGACCTTCAACAGTATTGTTGACGCGTAAAGCCATTACTTTATCGGTTTGATAGATAATGTCGTAGTCCTGACTTCCGCAATAATAACCCATGAACGAATTTCCCGAAAGGGTTAACTTAGGATAAGTGCCGCTTTCATCCAGTGCGAAGGTAAAATTACCCCCGTTGAAAGTGAAAGTGGCATCATCGCCGTTGATATTGGTTACCGAAAATCCACCTACCGATTCGGCTGACGCTTTTCTACCATAACCTTCACCCAGATTCTGGATATTGAACTTCACTCCGTTCTGGATAAATGTAAATTTGAAATTATACATTGTCCATGAACTTTTTTCATTCGATCCGGCTCCCCACCATTCCTGTCCGTAACTGTTTTGCGGGCCAAGACCTATATGACCTTTGATGTTGAAACCTGTAGCAGCAGCCACTTCTTTAGCAAAGTTGTTGTACTGGTCGAAAACCCAGGTTTTACCATCAGCGTCATCGGCGCCTCCAGTCAGATTCACATAAGCCGGAGTGTTGATAAGGCTGTAATCGTTATTTGCAATATTTATTACCTGACTTTTGGTAACTGCCGAGCCGTCAGCTGTATAAATAGTGAGTGAAACGGTATAATCTCCTGCAAAGGGGAATTTCCCAACAATTGTTTTTTCTTTTCCGCCCGCACCGTTTCCCATATCCCAGTTCAAAGCATAGATGCCTTTTATGTCGGTGGTGTTGGTAAATGTAATCACATTACTGCTACTGGAAGAAGGTGTTTGTGTAAAACTGATCTGATCAGCTGTTATGGTCACCATATCTCCCAATGAATATTTGTCATCTTCCTGTGGACTACAAGCCGTTATCAATAAAATTGAAAACAGAGTCCCTATATAAATTTTTAAAATACTTTTCATATTCATTTTTATTTTTTATTTTTAATAACCCGGATTCTGTGTTAATGCAAATTCAGTACCTGTTGTTTTTTCCATTTCCGATTGAGGGATAGGTAAATATTTGAGATTATCATTCCATGTACGTGTACTTAAAGGAAGATTTTCAGTCAAAATACTTGTATCGCCCCAACGTACGATATCCCAGAAACGTAAGCCTTCGCCCACAAATTCGCGACGACGTTCGAGTTTAATATTCTCTGCAGTTACAGGAATTGAGTTAGCAGCTCCGAAAGCCCTGGTACGTACTTTATCAAGACATGACTGAGCGGAAATTCCGTCTACTTCAACCTGACCATGTATTGCAATCATTTCGGCATAATTCAGCAAAGTCTCGGCATAACGGAAAATACGTAAATTGTTACAATAATTCAGGTCTACATCGCCCTGAGGATTGTATCCGACACGCGCTGCATATTTGGCAAGAAATAAACCTGTGTTCTGGAAACGGGCTGTATATTGGCCACTTTCCCATTTGTTAATGGAACCTTCGCGTCGTGTATCTCCATTTTCGTAAATTTCCCAGGTTGCCTGACGTACCGGTCCGAATCCCCAACCTCCTTTGAAATCTCCTGTTTTCGATCCTGCACTCAGTTCGTTAGGAGAAATAAAAGCGGGAAGATTGGTTCCGTAACCCTGCCAACCACTTGCCCATGTTTTTCCTTCGGGCAGCTGGTTGCTTTCGAATATTGATTCCTGACAAAATTCGTTTTGATCCAACCACATAGCTTTAAAATCGCTGAACAGATCAAACTGACTACTGGTAATAATCTCAGCCATGTCCTTTGTTATTTCAGCATAACGTTGTGTGTCTTTTTGGTACAAAACCACGCGTGCTTTCAGCATCAATGCCGCTGCTTTGGTTACTCTCCCTACATTGGTATTGCCTTTGGCATAATTCATCGGGAGTCGATCGACGCCTGCATCCGATTTACCGCAAGCAAAATCAATATCCTGCATTATTTCAGTGTAAATTTCGTTGGCCGATAACTGTTTGGCCATGTAAGGCGGAGTCGACAGCGGTTCTTCGAAATAGGGTATATTTCCCCAGAATTTCCACAATAAATGTACATAATAAGCTCTCAGGAAATGACCTTCGGCTTTGTATTGTTCTAATTTATCAGCAGGAACATTCACTGCGTTGTCGCAAGCAATAATCACATTATTACAACGAGCCAGTCCGGTAAAGTAGATATTCCATAATCCTGCGGGTTGTTCCTGCGGAGTGGCTGTGAAAAGCGAAAGCAAATATAACTGATGCTGGTCACCGGCATCACCACCGCCTTTATAGATATCATCCGAACGCAAATCGGACATTAAAGGTACACTGTTGTAGTTGTTGTCAGCATAACTGTCGAACAGAAGGATTTGATAAGCTGATGCCAGATTGGATAATATGGCGCCTTCGGTAGCAGGCGCACCCGCTTGTTGTTTTTCCGTCGGATATGAAGTTAAAAATTCATCTCCGCATGATGTGAAACCTATCAGGGCTACCATCATTATGAATATATATTTTTTCATAATTTTCATTTTACTGATTATTAAAAGATTATATTGGCGCCGATAGATATAGTTCTTGCCTGTGGATAAATACCGCGGTCGATACCAATAGTAGTATAACCTCCGGATGCCACTTCAGGGTCAAAACCATCATAACCGGTGAAAGTTAGTAGATTTTCAGCCATTAAAAATACTCTGAATTTTTCTATTGAAAAAGTTCTCGACCATTTTTGAGATAGAGTGTATCCCAGTTGAGCTGATTTTAAGCGAACATATGTACCGTCTTTTATGTAAAGGTCGGAAGAGCGCCAGTTGCTGTTCGGGTTTGCATTTGTCATTCTTGGCAAATGATCGGATGTGCCCTCACCATGCCAGCGTTCGAGTATCCACGACGGGCGGTTCATTGCAGGGATGTCGCCACGTTGTGAAAAGTCAAAAATATCATTTCCGGCAGTTCCCTGGAAAAACATATTCAAGTCAAAGTTTTTCCATTCAGCATTAAGTGTCAAACCGAAAGTCCAGTCCGGCATACCTTTACCAATGTTTGTTTTATCGGCATCGGTGATAGAACCGTCTTTGTCGAAATCGACAAAACGAACATCGCCCGGCTTGGCTGATGACTGATATTTAACGCCTTCTTCATTTACATAATTATCAACTTCGGCCTGATTCTGGAAAATACCATTGGTTTTAAATCCGTAGAAATACGGGAAAACTTCACCGTTTTTGCCTTTTACATAACTTCCTACGCCCGAAGCTCCTGCAGTTTCATAGATTTGTTCTCCTGAAGCATTACCAAGTTTGATAAGACGGTTGCGGAGATAAGAAGCATTAGCTGAAATGCTGTATTTGAAATCGCCAATGGTTTGTTTCCAGCCTGCTTCAAATTCAAGACCCCAGTTTTCCATATCGCCTACATTGGCTATCGGAGAACCTTGTCCAACGTATGCAGGGATAGGTTGTTCCATTAACATGCCGTTGGTGGTTTTTTTGAAATAATCGAAACTGAATGTTAAAGCGCTCTTAAACAGGTAAGTTTCAAAACCTATATCCGTTTGTTCCGATTCTTCCCATTTTACATCGGGGTTAGGAATGGAGGCAGGTGAACTTCCGTATTGCATTGCACCTGTGGTTTCGCCTACTTTGGCAGGATCGCCCTGGTTAACCAGATATCCTCCTCCGAAATAGTAATTCTGTCCTCCATTCATTAATGAAGTGTAACGGAATCCGCCGATTCTTTCGTTACCGTTTTTACCCCAGCTGAAGCGGAGTTTAAGCGCTTCGAGCCATTCAGGTCTGTTTTCCATAAACTGTTCGTTTGTTATGTTCCAACCTACTGACAAAGCAGGGAATACAGCCCATTTATTATTTGTGCCGAAGTTGGATGAACCATCACGACGAACGGTTGCCTGTAAAATATATCTTTCGTTGAAGTTATAATCGAAACGTCCGAAATACGAGGCTAAAGATGTAGCTGTATAACCTCCGGTACCGCCCCATACACGTTCGAGTTTGGCATCTGCAATGGCTGAATTGATATTGGCTTTCAGAGGATCTGTTTCAAGCAAGTCGCGGTCGTTGCCACCCAGGTTACGATAGGTGTATTTCTGAGCCGACTGACCCAACACTACTGAAACATTATGTACACTGTTGAAAGTTTTGTTGTAGGACAGCACATTTTCAACCTGCCATTTGAAGCCTCTGTTCATTTCGCTCTGAACGGTGCTGTAATCAAGTGTTTTGCCCTGTGTTGCCAGAAAATAAGGGAAAGTATAAGTGTCGTAACCCCAGAAAGCAAGGTCAACGCCATAACTGCTTTTGAATTTCAAATCGGGTAAAATGTTGATTTCGCCCCAAAAAGTGCCGACAATTTTATCATCGTTGTTGATTCCACTTGTGCGTTGATTCAACATGGCAACAGGGTTGGCAATTTCCTGAAATCCAGATGGTGGAATTGAAAAAACTTTACCGTTTTTATCAGTTACTGCATTCGGATATTTAGCCAGAATGGCAGCGGCAGTTTCGTCATCAGCATATACAGGAACAAGAGGAGAGAAAGTCAATGCACTTCCAAGAATGGAACCATATTCCGAGTTGGCTTCTATGGTCGAGCCGGTACTTCTGGAATAGCCTATATTAACGCCTATTTTTAATTTATTTAAAAAATTACGAGATTTGTTTTCGAAAATTGTATGGGTTGAATTGGAACGAACACTCCAACGATTGTAGTTTGATTTTCCGTAGTCGCCGCCTACAATACCCTCTTGATCGAAATATCCTAAGGACAGGAAGTATTGTGATTTATCGTTACCTCCCGAAACACTTACCTGATGGCTTTTAACAGGGGCATTGTAATTGAATGTTTCGTCCTGCCAGTCTGTTCCTTGTCCGCCAGCCAATACTTGTTCTTTGGTGTATCTCAGGGCGTTTCCATCGTTCAATAAACCTTCGTTCATAATAACCATATATTCGGTGGCATCAAGCACCGATTTCTTTTTCCATGGATTTTGCCATCCGTAGCTAAAATTATAATTGATAGTAGTTTTGCCCGAAACGCCGTTTTTGGTAGTTACAAGTACCACACCGTTGGCAGCACGTGCACCGTAGATAGCAGCCGAAGCAGCATCTTTCAATATTTCTACAGATTGAATATCGACAGGGTTAAGGTAATTGATACCTCCATCTACCGGCATTCCATCTACAATAAACAAGGGTTCACTGTTGTTTACAGTACCGATACCACGGATACGGAATTTTGAATCCGATCCCGGTTGACCTGAACTTTGTGTGATTTGAACACCCGAAACTTTTCCTTTCAGGGCATCTTCCACCCTCGAAGGTTTCGAGTTATTCAGTTCGTCGGCAGTTACCCTGCTTATGGCAGCAGTTACAACACTTTTCTTCTGCACACCGTAACCAATAACAATTAATTCGTTCAAACTTTCAACATCTTCAAGCAGTTGAATATTTAAAACGCTTTGATTGGAAATGGTACGACTCTGATCGGTGTACCCGATATAACTGAATTTAAGCACTGAACCTTTAGGAACGTTCAAATTGTACCTTCCGTCGAAATTCGTGATTGTACCAATCGTAGTGTTAGGCACCGAAACATTGGCGCCAATAATAGGTAAACCTTTTTCGTCGGTCACCACACCCTGAATTTGTACACTGACTGAATTTTGTTGGGTAGAACTTGCTTTTTGGGTAGCTAATTCAGGATTGCCTACGATGAAGATTTTGTTCTCCTTGATCTCGTAAGTCAGATTGTAAGGAGATAATAGCTGAGTCATTACTTCTGAAAGTTCAGCGTTGTTCACATTGATACTGACACTTTCATCCAGATTGACTACTTCTTTACTGTATGCCAAACTAAAACCAGTTTGCTGGCTTATGCTTTTCAAAACAGTTCTCAAACTTTGCTTGCTATAATTCAGATTTACTTTCTGTGCCATTATGGTTGTCGAAAAACCAAATAGCAAAAGAGTAAAGAGAATTAACGCCTGCTTTTTAATGAAGGATTTTCTCATGATACAGACATTATTAAGTTAAACATTATAAAGTGTTAAATCGAATCCAATTCCAGATAAAACCTTAAAAAACTAATATGTCACAACTTAAAACACAGTACACTTATTGAACAAATGTCAATATGAATACTTATGGAAAATGCTTCTGGTTCACGATGTGAACATTTTGCTGAAGCGTTTTAAGCATACTAAATCTAAGGTCTGAAGAATAGACACGCGCGGAAAGAAAAAGGATGAGTTGAAATTGAAATATTTTGAAAAAAATAAATAAAAATGTTATAAAGGAAAGATTATCAGAGGTTTATTTGAGTGAAATATTAATCACATTGTTGTTCAGATTAAATTTCACCGGAGTAATGATTTCTAATTCCTTTACCAGTTTTTCGATAGATGTCTGGCGGGTGGTGATGGTGTACGAATATTTCAAAGCCCTTGTGTCGCGGATATTATAATCGACATCGAATCTGCGGTTGACTATTTTAAGGACTTCGGCCAGTGGTGTGTCTCTGAATACAAAATAATTATCTTTCCACATGGATGCTTCGGATGAATTAACCATAGTTTTTATAGTGCACAATCCGTTCTTTTTGTCATATAAAGCTAATTGGCCCGGAAGTAAAGAGTAGCTTTGTTGCGGTGTGTTGAATGTAATTTTACCTTCTTCGAGCACTATTTCCATTAATTCATCGTGTTTATATGCTTTTACGTTGAACGAAGTGCCGGTTACTTCAATATTTGAATTATTCACATTGACAATAAATGGTCTTTTTTTATTAGTGGCGATTTTAAAAAATGCTTCGCCTTCGAGATAGATTTTACGGTTAAATAATCCGAATTGTTTCGGATAACGGATCTTGGTATCTGCATTCAGATAGGCTTCACTTCCATCTTGAAAAACAAACCTTACTTGTTCTCCTTTGGGAACATATATTTCAGCGTAGGCAGGGCCGCCAAACAAATCGACCTGCGAATTAGTATAAAAAGCAAACCCCAGAAATAAAACAAAAGGGATAAGAACAGCGGCAACACGCAAAGTATAACGACGAATTGTTTTCCGGCGGATAATAGTAAAAATTGTTTCAAGCATCTCATCCGTTTTTTTATTCGAAATTTGTTGTCCCTTCATCTCGCCCGATTCAATCAGCTGAATATCATGACTTATCAACGACGACAAATATTCCTGACCCTCAACAGTAGTTGAGAACCACGCTGTAACCACTTTTGCCTGCTCTTTGGTTGCAGCGCCTTCAATTACTTTATTTATGGTGTCTTTGTCGGGAGCATTCATTGAAATTATCTTTATTTTAATATTATAGACACAAGAAAATCAATTTTATATTAGTTGAAAATCAATTATTTTCAAAAAAACATTAATCTTATTTGTTTGAAATATACACGTAACATCTTTATAGCCTCCTGATAATGCGATTTTACTGTGTTGACACTAAGTCCCATTTCGTCTGCAATTTCCTGATTGCTTTTATTGTCATCAATCTTCATTTTGCAAATCTCTTTTTTTTGATTTGGTAAATTGTCGATGCCTTTGTGGAGTAAATCTGATAATTCAACATTCTCAATTAATTTTACTATATCTGCTTCATCATCACTTATTTCTGTTTGTACATTGATATAGTTTAACGATATAGTTTCTTTGTGTTTTCTGAATTGGTTTAAGATATAATTCTTAGTCATACTATAAAGATAGTTCTTCAGATTTATTTCAATGTCAATTTCATGAATTATCTCCCATAGTTTTACAAATACTTGTTGCACAGTATCTTCGGCCATATTGCTGTCTTTCAGATAACGGTATGCCAGAGCATAAAGATATCGATGGTATTTCTGATAGATGATGGTAAATGCCTCTTTATCTTTTTGTTTTGATAAAAGAATCATGGCTTCATCATCTCCAAAAGAATCAGGATTTTTTGTATTAAACATCAGGTTAAGCTTGGAAAAAAACCGTGACAAATGTAATCAAAAATCGTATAAAATTACAGAAATAATATAAATTTTACCATGATGTGGTGCATTCACATGATGACGTGGAGTGTAAATTGCAGTAAAAGAATATATTTCTGTTCATTTCTTTTATACTAAAAAATATTGATTTATGATATGATGTGTTTTAAAATATAAATACAAAAGAAACGCAATCGGAATAATAAATTCTGATTGCGTTTCTTTTAAAAAACTTAGCACTTAGAGCGATGTTTTTATTTTTCGTTTATACGTTTTTCAACTTCTTTCCAGTTTACTACATCCCAGAAAGCTTTTACATAAGCAGCCCGTTTCGATTGGTATTTCAGATAATAGGCATGTTCCCATACATCGAGCGCCAATACCGGTTTCCCTTTCACATTAATGACTGACATAAGCGTGTTGTCCTGATTGGGGGTTGATACTATTTTAAGCTTCCCGTTCTCATCTTTTATTACCCATGCCCAACCGGAACCAAAACGACTCATAGCTGCTTTTTCGAATTCAGTTTTAAGAACTTCGACACTACCAAAATTTTCTTTGATTTTTGCTTCGAGTTCGGGCGACATGGGCGACGATCCTGCCGGCGCCAGCAAAGTCCAGAACAAACTGTGGTTATAGTGTCCGCCCCCGTTGTTTCGGACAGCTGTTTGAATATCAGCAGGTAATTTGTCGATGCTCTGCAAGAGTTGTTCTATGCTTTGTTTCTGCAAATCGGGATATTTTTCGATCGATTTGTTCAGATTGGCAACATAAGCTGCATGATGATTGTTGAGATGAATATACATGGTTGTACTGTCGATATAGGGTTCCAGTGCATTATACTTGTAAGGTAAAGATGGCAATTGGAATTGAGCAAAACCTAAAAGTGTAGATGCAACCCATACAGCAATGGTAATAATAATTTGTTTCATAATTTTGAAGTGAGTTACCGTTAGTTGAATGTTTTTGTAATGATAACAATAAAATAACCTGATTGTTTAAATGCGATTTTTACAAGATCGTGTAATAATGTGTGTTTTTCACGCCTTTTAACTTTTTATTTGTACTTTTTATATGTAAACGCCGTTATTCAAATCGGTTCGTTTTTCGGCGAGTATCAGAGCTAAAGCTTATTGCACGACTTGTAAAAAATCTGTACATTTGCAAGTTAAAAACATAAAGTAATTCATCATGTTTGATTATATAAAAGGAGATATTGCCGAACTGACTCCGGCTTTTGTAGTGGTTGAAGCAGCGGGGATCGGCTATTGTATTCATATTACTTTACCAACTTTTACTGCACTCAACGGAAAACCTAATGCCCGGCTTTATGTTTATGAAGCCATTCGCGAAGATGCACACTTGTTATTCGGATTTATGAATCAGGCTGAACGTCAGCTTTTTTTGCTTTTAATCTCTGTTTCGGGTATTGGAGCTAATACAGCCCGTATGATTATGTCGTCGTACTCAACTCAGGAAATTCAGGAAATGATTGCTACGGGGAATGTTTTTGCGCTGAATGCCATAAAAGGCATCGGTACTAAAACGGCACAACGTATCATTGTCGATTTAAAAGATAAAATTCTCAAAATTGCCGGAACCGGTTCCGGTTCGGCGATGTCGGTTACAACCAACAACGAAGTGAAGGAAGAAGCTGTTTCGGCTCTCGTCATGCTTGGTTTTGCGGCTACGGCATCGCAAAAAGCGGTAGACCAGATATTAAAAAATGACCCAAATCTAAGAGTGGAACAATTGATAAAAACGGCTTTGAAAATAATGTAGTTTTTTAGTTTGTAAAGTTAGAAAGTTTATAAAGTTTATAAAGTCAGAAAGTTAGTATGTGTTGATTAACCTGACTTACACAAATTACAGTACGCGATAATTTATGTTACATACCCCCAAAGTTCTACCGTTATTAGTTTTACTGATAGTTGCTTTCAGCTCGGCTTATGCTTTCATAAGTTCGGAGCATTATATCGATATCGGAACACAGAACCCGGTAAGTACTGATAATCCGGCGACCGACACTACTCGGAATTTCCATCTGAAAAAATACGCGCAGGAAACTTATGAAGAATTGAATACGGTTTATCCCTTGGATACCAAACAACCTGAAAATATCAAATCGGTTGTTGAATATGATCCCAACACCGGAAACTATATTTTCAGAACCTATGCCGGAAATATGGAAATAGCTACACCTTATTTAATGACAGGACAGGAATACCGTAACTATTCTGCACAAAAAGAAATGCAGTCGTACTGGAAAGAAAAAAATGCTTCTGAAACAGTAAACAACGAGGATAAATTTTCAGTATCGGACATGAAGTTCAATATCGGGCCGGCCGATAAAGTGTTCGGTCCCGGTGGCGTGCAGGTAAAAACGCAGGGTTCGGCCGAACTTGTACTTGGCGTTAAACACAATAATATCGAGAACCCTGCTCTTACTGAAGCTATGAGGAGCAATGTAACCCCTGAATTTGATATGAAAATTCAGATGAATGTTACCGCTTCGGTTGGCGACAAGCTGTCTTTCGGAATGAATTATAATACCGAATCAACCTTTGATTTCGACCAGAAAATGGTAAAACTTGCGTATAAAGGCAAAGAAGATGATATTATTAAGAACATTCAGGCAGGTAATGTGAGCATGCCCCTCAACAGCGCGTTGATCAGTGGTAGCACCGCTTTGTTTGGTATCAAAACCGATTTACAGTTTGGCAAACTGAGTGTTTCGGCTATCGCTTCGCAGCAGGAATCGGAAACTAAAACTGTCAGCTCGAAAGGTGGCGCTCAAACAACGGATTTTGATGTCAAAGTGGACGATTATGACGAGAATCGTCATTTCTTTCTGGGACATTATTTCCGCAATAATTTTGAAAGCGCAATGAGTAGTCTGCCTGTTATTTCGTCAGGTGTTACCATTAATCGCGTTGAAGTATGGATTACAAACAAAAGGGCAGATTACGATCAGGCGCGCAATATCATAGCTTTTATGGATCTTGGTGAGTCTGAGCGGATTGATAATAATTACTGGCATAAAACGGCAGGCAATAATTTACCCCAGAATAAATCGAACAATTTATACGATGAAGTAAAAGCAGTTCCTAATGTGCGTGATATTCAGCAAACTAATGCAGTTTTATCCACAGCGTTCGGGAATAATGTTTTTATCGGGGGAGAAGATTTTGAGAAAATTGAAAGCGCCCGTAAGCTCGAACCGTCGGAATACGAACTGAACAAAACATTAGGTATTATTTCATTGAAATCGGCATTAAATCCGGACGAAGTATTAGGGGTTGCTTTCGAATATACTTATGCCGGAAATGTATACCAGGTGGGTGAATTTTCGACAGATGCAGTGAATGCTCCCGAAGCTTTGTTTGTAAAATTATTAAAAAGCACGGCACAATCGCCTCAGTTGGCTATGTGGGATTTAATGATGAAAAACGTGTATTATCTAGGTGCTATGCAAATCCAGAGCGATAAATTTACTTTGAATGTTGTCTATCGTAATGATTCTGTTGGCACAGATATGCAGTATATTACCGAAGGAAATATAAAGAATAAATTGCTGCTCAGGGTGATGAACCTGGATCGGTTGGATACAAAAAATAATACAAATCCTGATGGAAAATTCGATTATATCGAAGGATTGACAGCGCTTTCATCATCCGGAAGAATTATTTTCCCTGTGCTTGAACCTTTTGGGTCGCATTTGAAAAAAGCAATCGGGAATGATGCCATTGCCGAAAAATATATCTTTCAGGAATTGTACGACTCGACGCTTGTGGTGGCTCAGGAGTTGAGCGAGAAGAATAAATTCCGCATTGTAGGTGAATATAAAGCTTCGAGTGGTTCGGAAATCAGGCTGAACGCCATGAATGTACCGAGAGGGTCGGTAACGGTTACTGCCGGCGGAGCCACGTTAACGGAAAACGTTGATTATACGGTGGATTACACAATGGGTACGGTAACTATTCTGAATCAGTCTATCCTTGAATCGGGAACCAATATTGATGTGAAGCTTGAAAATCAATCCATGTTCAGCATGCAACGCAAATCGTTGGTTGGCACACATTTGGAATATCAGTTTAATAAAGATTTCAGTTTGGGCGGAACTATCATGCACTTGTCCGAGGTTCCTCTGACCAAAAAAGTGAATACCGGCAACGAACCCATTTCGAATACCATCTGGGGACTGAATACCTCGTGGCGGGGCGAGTCGCAATGGCTGACCAACATGCTCGATAAACTTCCTTTTGTGAATGCTACAAAACCTTCGACTATAGCTTTAAATGCAGAATTTGCACAATTAATCCCCGGACATTCCAATGTAGTGGGATCACAGGGTCTGGCTTATCTCGACGATTTTGAATCAACCAAAACGTCAATTGACCTGCATTATCCCGTCAATTGGTATCTGGCTTCAACGCCATATAATCCGAACGACGATTCTCTTTTCCCCGAAGCTTCGAGCACAACGGTTGAATACGGTAAAAACAGGGCTCTATTAGCCTGGTATTATGTCGATCAGATTATGAATTCAAAAAATCCGGGACGAACCACACCGGTTAATCTGAGGAACAATGTTGAGTCACAGTCCAATCATTATACCCGCGATGTCCTGATTAAAGAAGTTTTCCCGAATAAGAGCTATCTTTTAACCGATCGCGCCTTGCTTTCCGTCATGAATCTATCGTTTTTCCCGACTGAACGGGGACCTTACAACCTAGATGTAGACGGAATGGATGGAAACGGATACCTTACCAACCCGAAACAACGTTGGGGAGGGATTATGCGAAAATTGGATGCAACTGATTTTGAAACTTCCAATATCGAATATATCGAGTTTTGGATGATGGATCCGTTTATATATGATAAAGATGGTACCGACAAAGGCGGTGATTTGTATTTCAATTTGGGAGATATAAGCGAGGATATACTGAAAGACGGCAAGAAAGCATTTGAACATGGTTTACCGATCAACGGTGATGAAACGAAAACCGAAACAACAATCTGGGGCCGTGTTCCTAAAACACAATCCACTGTTACTGCTTTTGATAATACTCCCGGTTCGCGGCTTTATCAGGATGTAGGCTTAAATGGCTTGTCAACCGAAGACGAGTTTAAATTCCCTACCTACAGCGATTATGTAGAAAAAGTGAAGGCAAAAGTGAATGCCGATACCCGTCAACGTATGGAAAACGATAAGTTTTCACCATTGAACGACCCTTCGGGCGATAATTACCAATTTTATAAATCAACGGATTATGATGAGGCAAACGCAGATATCATCACCCGTTACAAACACTATAACGGAACAGAAGGTAACTCGCCCGATGCCACGAATACAACTGAAGATTATACAACAACAGCCACGTCATTACCTGATATAGAAGATGTCAACGGCGATAATACCTTGAACGAATATGAAAAGTATTATCAGTATAAAGTTTCAATCAAACGCGATTCGATGCAAATCGGTCGGAATCACATTACCGACAGCTATACATCGACGGTAAATCTTGCTAATGGAAATTCGGAAGAAGTCACCTGGTATCAGTTTAAAATTCCGATTCGTGAATACAACGAGAAAATAGGGAGTATTCGTAACTTTAAATCTATCCGGTTTATCCGAATGTTTATGACCGATTTTGAAAAGGAAACGCATTTGCGTTTTGCTACGCTCGACTTGGTTAGGGGCGAATGGAGAAATTACAGCAAAGACCTTTATCCGGTCGGGAAATTACCGGTATCTACCGGAGCGTTGGATGTCCAGGCGGTAAATATCGAAGAAAACTCTGATAAAACACCGGTTAATTATGTTTTGCCTCCGGGTATTACGAGAGAAGTGGATCCGGGTCAAACACAAATTTTACAACTGAACGAGCAGTCGATGGTGATGAAGGTAACTAATCTTGCCCCGAACGATGCACGTGCAGTGTATAAAAAAACTTCGTATGACATGCGCCAGTACAAGCGTTTACAAATGTTTGTACACGCCGAACAATTACCCGATGATATTCGTAATTTGAAAGATTATGAGTTAACTTGCTTTATCCGTTTGGGTTCGGATATGGTAAATAACTATTATGAATATGAAATCCCGTTGAAGTTAACCCCCGCAGGAGTGTATTCGGGAGAGTCGGACGTTGACCGCGAAACAGTATGGATGGCCGAAAATATGTTTGATTTTCCTTTCTCGGCGCTTACCGATGCGAAACTTAAACGAAATAAATCGAAACAGGATGGTTCGTATATATCCGATTTGATACCGTTCTACGACAAAGGAAAAAATAAAATCCGCGTTGTGGGAAATCCGACGATTTCGGAGGTCGAAAATATCATGATTGGTATCCGCAACGTGGGTGGGGATGTAAAATCAGGCGAGATATGGGTAAACGAACTTCGTATGTCTGAGTTTGACGAAGATGGCGGTTGGGCGGCTATGGGTAATCTGGCTGTCGGGTTGTCCGATATCGGAGCCGTAAACCTGTCGGGAAGGGTGGAAACTGCCGGTTACGGAAGCATAGAAAGTAATGTGATGGATCGCCGTACCGACGATTTGTATCAGATGAACTTTTCCACCAACATGGAGTTGGGACGTTTCCTGCCCGAAAAAGCCAAAATTCAATTGCCTGCTTATTTTTCGTACACCAACGAAACTATAACGCCGAAATATAATCCGCTCGATGAAGACATTTTGCTGAGTGATGCACTTGACAATATTCAAAACCGGAGAGATAGGGATACTTTAATCATGGTTTCACAAACTGTCAGCAAATCGAAGAGTTTTAATATTTCTTCGGCGAAAATTAATATAAAAAGTAAAAATCCACAATTTTACGACCCTGCAAATGTTTCGTTTACCTATTCGTACAGCGAACGGAACCAGACGAGCGCAGAGGTAGAACGGAATCTCGAAAAACAAGAACGTGCGGCAGTAAATTACAATTTCTCGTTTAGCCCGAAACCTGTTGAGCCGTTTAAAAATATTAAAGCGTTGAACAAACCGGCATTCAAGATATTATCCGATTTCAATTTCAATTATTTACCATCATCGCTGAGTTTCAATTCTGATATGAATCGATTGTTTTCGCAGGTTAAACTCCGTGATTTAACTCAAACAGGCAGCGCTAATAATTTTGATCTGAATTTCAGTAAAGATTTTATGTGGAACCGGAATTTCGATATCAAATACGACCTTTCCAGATCAATGCATTTCACTTTGCAGACGGCAATGAATGCCAATATCGAGGAACCTTATTTCACACCGGAGATAGGTAAAGAATATTATGAGGCCTGGCGCGATTCGGTTTGGTCGAATATCCGTAAGTTAGGCAGTCCGTACACTTATCAGCAGGTGTTCTCTGCTTCGTGGACTTTGCCGATCAATAAAATTCCGCTTTTCGACTGGATTACGGCAAATGCAAGCTATAATTCCACCTACAACTGGAACCGCTCCGCATTAATAAACGGAGCAACCGATGTGGGTAATGTGGCCACTACCATGGGAGCGTGGTCGGTCGATGGACAGTTAAATTTTGAATCGCTTTACAACAAATCGAAGTACCTGAAAGAAGTGAACCGTAAATTTTCCATGCAACAGGCAAATAATCAAAGGTTCCAGTCAAGAACCTATAAACAGGTTGTAAAATTAGAGAAGAACAAAAAACTTGCTGTAAACCACAGGTTGGGGAGCGAAAAACTTTCGTTGGGAGCCTTGGATAAGAACGGAAAACCAATGGCGGTTAATTATAAAACAATAAATCCGACGATGATCGAGATTACGCCAAAGTCTGATGCCGACAGTGTAACAATCAGCATTGTAACGCTCGATCCAAATATTCAGAACCCGGGCCAGAAAGTGGCTGATTTCACCGCCCGTTTGTTGATGATGACCCGCAGGGCGTCAATAACCTACCGTCAATCAAACAGCATGGTGCTGCCGGGATTTAAACCTGAAGCCGGTTTTCTGGGACAGACAAAAGATGGTAATGGAATTTCCGCTCCAGGCTATGCGTTTACTTTTGGTTTTTTCGACGATAACACCATACAGAATGCAGTAGATAAGGATTGGTTGTACATGAGCGATTCCATTATTAATCCGGCATCAACGGCTTATACTTCCGATCTTGATATCAAAGTTAGCCTGGAGCCTATACCTGGTTTCAAAATTGACCTGAATGCTAAACGTTATACAGCCGATAATACGACTATCCAGTATATGTTCGATGGCATGCCTAAAACATTTACAGGTAGTTACAATATTACGCAGGTTGCTATTGCTACAGCTTTTATGAGAACCGGAACGGCGGAAAACAATTATGCTTCTGAGGTATTCGATAATTTCCTGGCTAACCGCCAAATAATTGCCAACCGTCTAAATTCAAAATATCGGGGAACAAGATATCCTAAGACAGGGTTTTTTACCAAATTACCAACGATTGGAGGTGAATATTTTGACGAAGCATTGGGAAAATATGACTTGAATTCTACCGATGTATTGATTCCTGCCTTCCTGGCTGCTTACACGGGAAAAGATGTAAATACAATGGATACAAATCCTTTCCTTTCGATATTAAATATTTTGCCTAATTGGAGGATAAACTACGACGGACTCTCACGTATACAATGGGTGAAGGATAATTTTAAATCGATAAGCCTGACCCATGCTTATACCTGTCGTTATAGTGTCGGAAATTACACCTCCTATTCAACCTGGGTGGCTATGGATGGCGAAGACGACAGCGCCCTGGGTTATGTGCGCGATCAGGCTAACAATAACAATCCGGTTCCTTCGTCGCCTTACGATATTTCTTCCGTTTCGCTCACAGAGCAATTCAGTCCGCTTATTGGAATAAACGCCGCATTTAAAAATAGCATGACGGCGACACTTAAATATAGCAAACAACGGAACCTGGCATTGAACCTTTCGAGCACACAGTTGATTGAAACTGCTTCCGATGAATTTGTAGTGGGTATGGGTTACCTGTTGAAGGATTTTGATGTAATTCTGAAACTTAAAAATAACCAGCAATCACGTGTGAAAAACGATTTGAAATTAAGCGCAGATTTGTCGTACAAAGACATAAAAACTTTATTGAGAAAAATTGATGAAAACCTGACACAGGCTTCGAGCGGAAATAAACTCTTTACGCTGAAAATTATTGCCGATTATGTGTTCAGTTCAAAAGTGAATATCCAAATGTTTTTCGACCGGCAAATGAGTACCCCGCTCATCTCGTCGACATTCCCGGTTTCGTCGACAAATTTCGGCGTCAGTTTCAAGTTTATGCTAACCAGATAATAAAGATTAGCACCGAAGGCACTGAGAGGACTCTAAAAAATATCTTTATACGAACGAAAAGAATCTATGTATATTCTTAGTACCTTAGCGGTACGTATTTTTCTAAAACGGTGTTAATAATCATAAATTCAAATGAACAAACATTCATGTATTCATGTTCTTTTTGTAGTTTTGAAAAAAATAATGATATGAAGAAGAAATTTATATTTTCATTGTTGGCAATTGTCGTTTCATTGGTTTCATATTCACAAATATACGAACCTGTAAAATGGAGCTTTGAACTTAAAAATACAGGTAAGACAACGGCTGATGTAATCATAAAAGCAACCATAGACAGCGGTTGGCACTTGTACGGAATGAACATCCCAAAAGATGGTCCGCGACCTACAAAAATAGTTTTCGAAAATATTCAAAATGCAAAACCTGAAGGTAAAATACAGGGTTTGTCGAAACTGAAGGAAGTTTACGACCCTAATTTCGACATGAAACTTAGCTGGTATGCCGACGAAGCTGTGTTTGTACAAAAAATATCGTTTGCCGATGCAGCAAAAGTCAGGCTGAAAGGCTATGTTGAATTCATGGTGTGTAACGACGAAAGTTGTTTGCCGCCCACTCAGGAATATTTTGATCTGGGTTCCAAATCGGTTGAAACATCCAAGCCGGTTGATAATCTTGTTCAGGCTGACTCGGCCAGGACGGACAGTACAGCGGTGCAAACTGTTACTGCTGAACAAAAAACGGATTATTGGACTCCGGTTGTTGAAAAACTGAAAACTTTCGGAAATGCCGAAGGCGCTACCGGCGAAACTTCTTTGTGGCTGATATTTCTTGCAGGTTTGGCAGGAGGTTTTCTGGCATTATTCACTCCATGTGTCTGGCCTATTATTCCAATGACTGTCAGTTTCTTTCTTAAACGTTCGGGGAATAAAAAACAGGGTCGGCGGGATGCATCTTTATACGGACTTTCCATTGTGTTTATCTATGTGACGCTTGGCATTCTTATCACACTTATTTTTGGGGCAAGCGCCCTGAACAGTATGTCGACTAACGCGGTGTTCAACCTGATTTTCTTTGTCATGTTGCTGGTATTTGCCGTTTCGTTTTTCGGAGCTTTCGAGATAACTTTACCTGCGTCGTGGTCCACAAAACTTGATGCCAAAGCTGACTCTACAGTCGGATTTATAAGCATTTTGTTTATGGCATTTACGTTGGTGCTGGTTTCATTTTCCTGTACCGGCCCTATTATCGGTACTTTGCTGGTCGAAGTGTCGGGTAGCGGATCCTTGTTGGCTCCGGCTATCGGCATGTTAGGATTTGCGGTAGCCCTTGCCATTCCGTTTACTTTTTTTGCTTTTTTCCCTTCTATGCTCAAATCGCTACCACGTTCGGGCGGTTGGTTGAATACTGTCAAGGTAGTTTTGGCGTTCCTTGAACTGGCTTTGGCGCTGAAATTCTTATCGGTGGCCGATCTGGCTTACGGTTGGCGTATTCTCGACCGTGAAGTATTCCTTGCCTTGTGGATTGTTATTTTTGCTATGCTTGGGTTTTATTTACTCGGGAAAATCCGCTTTCCACACGATAGCGAAAGTAAACATTCATCGGTTTTAGGAACTTTATTGGCTATCATTTCCCTTTCGTTTGCCGTGTATATGGTCCCGGGTTTGTGGGGAGCCCCGTTGAAAGCCATCAGCGCTTTTTCGCCTCCGTTATACACACAGGATTTTAATCTCTACAACGAGGAAGTACATCCGGCTTTTACCGATTATGATGTAGGTATGGCTTATGCGGCACAGAAAGGTTTGCCCGTTGTGGTCGATTTTACAGGTTATGGTTGCGTAAATTGCCGTAAAATGGAAGCTTCGGTCTGGACTGATCCGAGAGTGAAAGACTTGCTCGAAAAAGATGTTGTGTTGATTTCGGTATTTGTGGATGATAAAACGGCTTTGGCCTCAGCTTTCGAAGTGGACGAGAATGGCAGAACACGTACCATAAAATCAATCGGCGATAAATGGAGTTACCTGCAACGTACGAAATTCGGCGCTAACGCCCAGCCTTTTTACGTGATACTCGATAACAAAGGAAATCCGCTCAACAAATCGTTCGGATTCGACGAAAATCCTGATAATTTTATTAAATGGATTGAAAAAGGGAAATCGAATTTTAAAAAATAATATGATTATCCGAAATTTAGCCTAATTCAGGGTTCGGTGCGCTGCACCTTTGTTTTGTGGTTTGATTATTTTCTACAAATGGCAACGGGACTCTGTCCCTTAAATGTGCATACAGCATAGAAATCAGTTATTTAGGTACGTAGTACCGCTACCATTTGTAGTTATCATTCATCATAAAGATGATAAGGTGCAGCGCACCGAACCCTCTTTTTTGAAGTTTTAGGTGCTTTTGCGGATAATCAAAAAAAATTATATCAAAAAAAATCCCGAACTTAAGTATCAGTTCGGGATTTTTCTTGATATAACCATCGTTCATAACTTGCCGGTTATTACAGATATCAGTACCTTTTCCTCGTTTTCCCAACAAAGTTTTTTGGCTATTTCGGTAAAATGGGCGGTAGGATATGGATATTCAAGCATATCGTTGATTATTTTTGCCAGATATTCGGGTTCATAATGGTCGATCAGAATGCCCGTTTTGTAAGTTTCAACAATAGTGGTGATTTCGGGAAAACGGCTTGCTAATACCGGAATGTCGGCATGGATATAATCGAAAATACGGTTGGGCAATGAATAATAGTAACTTAAACCCTTGTTTTCGAGCAAGCAAAGGCCGATGTCGGCTTTTGAAGTCTGTAAATATAATTCTTCCGGTCGCATTTTAGCTTTGAAAGTAACCTTATTGTCCAATTTCTTTTGTGCAACCTGCTCTTCGAGTTGTGTTTTGATGTCGCCATCGCCGATAATCAGAAGAACGGCATTTTCGATAAACGGCATGGCATCAATCACCCATTCCAATCCTCTTCCCATATTTAATGCTCCTTGGTATATAATTACTTTCGGTTTGTTTTCAGGTAGTTTGGTTTTTTCGGCTTCGTAATAATATGGGAGGTTCCTGACTACTTTCATGTCGATATTATACTTTTTATTATAATAGTCGGCAATTGATCGACAGACGGTGTACGAATACTGAAGTTTGGGAAAAATCGAATCCTCAATTTTAGTCCACACTTTTTTCACTAAAGGTCGGTCGGCAAGTTCGGGTACTTCGGGGAAAAGCTCGTGGGCATCAAATACAAGTTTTTTCCGCCTGAACTTTGCAGCCATGAAGTTTGCCGGTAAAGTGTCGGTATCGTTCGATAAAAAAATATCGGTACGACTAAAAAGAAGTAAAAAAAACAACCGTATATTCAGTTCGGCATAAAAGGCGATCGATTTGTTGAAAAGCAGATGGAAACGTTTAACCGGGTAGGGTAGGGTTAAGGACTGGCTATCATATAGTTTTCGTCCGATAAGAAGTACTTCAAATCCGTTCTCGTAACATGTTTTTGCTACTTTAAGTACCCGTTGGTCAGTACTTAAGTCACTCGAAACGGATATTAAAATACGTTTTTTCATTTGTTATGGAGATATTTTATAATATCGCGATAAAGTTTACGATGATAAGATTCAGCTGTTTTTTCGACAGAATTATTATGCCACAGAAATGCTATTTCACCGTTAAAACTTTCAACATTATCAATGAGTTGAGTGCAATACTGATATGCATCATGCGAATTCATGTACATATACCGTTTATCGCTTAAAGTACGATCCATAATAGGTAAAGCGTGTAACGTTAACTGGCTTACTTCCCTGGTTAACAGATTAATCCATTTTACGGGCCGGCAGGTTCCGAGACGGAAGCCCGCCATATCGGCATATCCCATGGTAAAATCATCAGTTATGCCGGTGCCTATCAATGTAAGCATGTCGATTGGTTCGCGGCTGTTCAGGAAATGATTTCTGTTGTAATTTATTTTTGTTTTTGTTACTTTCTCAAGTT
The DNA here is from genome assembly GCA_021371875.1 of Bacteroidales bacterium. Taxonomy (GTDB): domain Bacteria; phylum Bacteroidota; class Bacteroidia; order Bacteroidales; family Paludibacteraceae; genus Paludibacter. Next base: position 1,151 of record JAJFVH010000137.1, on the reverse strand, counting down.
TATGTTTTTCCTCGTTAATCAGGCTGGGGCGAACCCCCGCTTCGTAGCTGGAATGCAAGCCGATATTTATGTTTTTTCGTTTGCAGTAACTTAATAAATTTTTATAGTCGGGATGAACAAGGTTGGCAAGCGGTTTATCTTGTTTATATTTACTTCCCCCGCTGCGTATAAAGGTGACTATCTCGCAACGGTCCGAGCCAAGTTTGGTTTTCAGTTCATTATCAATTTTGAAGAGAAAAGGAAATGTGTACCAGGGGTCGTAGCGCAAGCCTCCAAAAAAACTTTTCATAGCTTTCTGACCTTCTTTTGGTCGTTTTATTCCCCGTAAAAGCCCGCCGATTAAACTCCGCACATTCCGGAAATGGGCAATCTGGTCGACATCGTGCGTAAGGTATATTTTTTGGATTTGTTTCGGTGGCTCGGGAACTTCAACTCCCATTTCGCGCAATTGCCGGCGCAAAAGTCTTCCGTACTCGTCAACCAAAGGGCGATCAATAAAACCGGCGCGGTAGGGTAGAGATTCTTTTCCCGGGAAACGGCCGTGAATGTCCCGCACATTTTTGCGTACCATTTCTTCGTAACGCGAAATCAGGAAATAAGTGCTGGCAACCAAATCGGCATGCAGAATTTTAGTTTCACCAATTGTTTCAACAGTTGGTTCGCCAAACAATATAGGTGTTTCTTCCCAAATTTTCAAAGGCAGATTCGGAAGAGAAAGTTCGGTTCCATACATCTCTTTGTTGAAAAATTCGGAAGGTTTGATGATCAGTTTAAATTTATCAAATTCGTTTTCGTCGGAAGTATAACCCACCTGATCAACAATCTCGGACGAAAGGTCTTCGCCCAATAAAAAATGTAAAATATATTGTGTTGTTTCTACCACTTCTGTAAAAAATTAAATTTCAGTCAGTCAAGTTGCCAAATTAATTCTTTATCACATTATTTTCTTTTTACGTTCGTGCGAAATTGTAACCGCAACTGCAACTACCACTCCGATCATTAAATCACTGTTGGTAATCAAACCGAAATATTCCGCATTTTCGGGTATCTTGTTTGTAACAAGTTTAAGGATTACAGCTAATATAGTGAAAATGACAAAAACGCCTAATCCGTAAAGTATGGTTTTAATAATCGGATGCATATTACGATGT